>CAZVWW010000013.1:0-33450 GCA_964631265.1 uncultured Thermotogaceae bacterium | reverse complement strand
AAGGGTCCAAGAAGGAAGCCCAGAGAATGCAGGATAACAAAGTCGGCGGAGAACATTTACTCCTTGGGATTTTAAAGGTGGAAAGCAGCAAGGCCTCAATGATCCTTGAGAACCACAAGGTAATCCTCGAATCCGTTTATGCCAACATCAGGCAACTGAGGGCATCGGGAGGGACAAAGGAGAAGGAGAACCTCGGTCCCCTCCAGAAGTACACCACCGATCTGTGTAAAATGGCAAAAGAGAAGAAACTGATGCCTGTTATTGGACGTGATGACGAGATAAGAAGGGTCATCCAGATCATCGGAAGAAAGACAAAGAACAACCCCGTCCTGGTCGGTGATTCCGGTGTAGGCAAAACGGCTGTTGCTGAAGGATTGGCTCAGCGTATTGTTGACGGGAACATCCCGGAATATCTGAAGGGCAAGGTCATACTCTCACTCGACATGGGGAGATTGGTTGCCGGAACAAAATTCCGCGGTGAATTTGAAGAGCGGATGAAAGGTGTTATCGACGGGATCAAGAAAAAAGAAGGGGAGATCATCCTTTTTATCGATGAGATTCATACCGTTGTCGGCACAGGCGGTACAGAGGGTTCCATGGATGCGGCGAACCTGATGAAACCTGCACTCGCCAGAGGAGAGATGAAATGCATCGGGGCAACAACCCTCGATGAGTACAGAAAGAACATTGAAAAAGACAAAGCATTGGAAAGAAGATTCCAGAAAGTCATGATAGAAGAACCGTCAATTGATGATGCCGTTGAGATACTGACCGGTGTTCGTGATGAATTCGAAAAGCATCACGGGGTTAGAATAACGCAGAATGCGATAGAGGCTGCGGTTAAGTTGTCCGACCGGTATATAACCGAGCGATATCTCCCGGACAAGGCGATTGACTTAATCGATGAAGCGGCCTCCAAAGTCAAAATAGAAACCACTTATGTCCCCAATAACATAGCAGAGGTCGAGAAGGAACTGAACGAGAAGCAGGAAGAGATTAAAGAAGTCGCTGAAAAAGGCGATTATGAATCTGCTGCAAGGTTGAAATATGAAGCGGAAAAACTCAAAGAAGATTATGAGCTGAAATATGAGAACTGGAAGGAAAAACAGGAAAAGAAGGCAAAGATTGTGAACGAGTACACCATTGCAGAGGTTGTTGAGAAGTGGACCGGTATACCAACATCGAAGATGCTGCAATCGGAAAAAGACAAGATACTCAATCTCGAGGAGCTGCTGCATCAGAGTATTATTAACCAGAATGAGGCGGTTCAGATTGTCTCACAGGCCATCCGTCGCTCCAGATCCGGATTGAAGGATCCGAAGAGACCTACAGGCTCCTTCCTTTTTCTCGGACCGACCGGTGTCGGTAAGACGGAGCTCGCCAAGACCCTGGCGGAAAAACTCTTTGGAAGCAGTGAGGCGCTTGTCCGGCTGGATATGTCTGAATACACAGAAAAGATCGCTGTTTCCCGACTTCTCGGAGCTTCTCCGGGATATGTGGGATATGAAGAGGGCGGTCAGCTGACCGAAGCTGTTAGAAGACGCCCCTATTCTGTGGTACTGCTCGATGAGATTGAAAAAGCCCATCCCGAGGTCTACAATGTTCTGCTTCAGCTGCTTGAGGATGGCAGAATGACCGACGGACAGGGACATATTGTTGATTTCAGAAATGCCGTCATCATCATGACCAGTAATATCGGAGGAGAAAAACTGATAGACGGGTCAAGAACCGTTGGATTTGGCACCGATAAAGATGAGGAAATCGAAAAACAGAAGATCGTCATGGATGAACTTAAGAAACACTTCAAGCCGGAACTCATCAACCGTCTTGACAGTATCGTTGTCTTCAAGAATCTTGATGAAGAACATGTCAAACAGATTGCCGAACTGATGATAAAAAGACTGAATGAGCGGATCGTCGAAAAACATATCAAGGTGGAACTCTCGGAAGAAGCAAAGGCCTTTTTATCGAAGGTGGGATACGACCTGGATTTCGGCGCAAGACCGATGAGAAGGGCAATCGAAAAATACATAGAGGTACCGCTCTCCGATATGCTGCTTGAAGACAGGATACAGGAATACAGCACCGTCAGAGTCCTCGGAGAATCAGATGAAGCCGGAAAGCTGCAATTTGAAGTGATCTACAAAGAAGAAGAGTAAACAGAACTATTGATAGTTGGAAAAAGACTTCCCGCTGAATAAGCGGGGAGTCTTTTTTTTTCACTTCAAAGAAGAGTTGTTTTTATCCCCCAGGTATGATAGAATGGTGAAAATAGTTGCATTTACTAACTAAACAATTAAGGAAATCTGGTGATCAGATGAGAAAAACAACATCGACGAGGATGGGTACCGAACCGATCATCCCCCTGATGTTCAGACTGGCGATTCCGGCTATGATTGGGATGGGAACACAGGCGCTTTACAATGTGGTGGATACCATGTATGTCGGAAGAGTGAGTGAAGAGGCCCTTTCAGCCCTTTCTCTCGCCTTTCCCGTCCAGATGGTTCTGATCTCGATAGGCGTGGGCACCGGTGTGGGCACCAGTTCCCTTATTGCCAGGAGACTTGGGGAGAAGAGAATAAAAGAGGCCAGTCTCGCGGCGGAGAATGCGATTTTTCTGAGTGTTATGTACTGGCTTGTCATCATGATGATCGGGTGGTTGTTCGCTGATGATATCATCAGGATCTTCAGTGATCGAACGGTTTTGATAAGGCCCGGGGGAGATTATATCCGGATCATTATGATGGGCTCGATTGCGATGTTCTTTCCCATGATCACCAACAATATTATCAGGGGAGAGGGGAATACCTTCACCCCTATGATAGCGCTGATTATTGGTGCTGTTACCAATATTATACTCGATCCATTTCTGATATTCGGGATTGGTATCTTTCCCGAGATGGGTGTCAGAGGAGCCGCACTGGCAACTGTCTTTTCAAGGGGTGTCAGTGGTGTCTTTCTGATTTATGCGTTGAAGGCAAAAACGGATGATTTGAAGATCTCACCGAGAAATTTCAAGGTTGATTTCTCCATCATCATCGAGATTTACAAAGTGGGGCTACCGGCCATGTTCATGCAGATGCTGGCCAGTGTCACTATAGGGGTCATCAACAAGATTGCGGGGTCGTATAACATCTATGCGATCGCCATTATGGGGATATTCTTCAGACTCCAGTCCTTTATTCTGATGCCTGTATTTGGTTTGGGACAGGGCTATATCCCGATCATGGGCTATAATTACGGCCGAGGCGATATCAAGCGGATGAAGGAGACACTGGTAACAGGCTTTTTAATCGCCACATCCATAACGTTTATAGGCTTTGTCCTCTTCCGGTTTTTCCCGGAAAATCTAATAAGACTCTTCAACTCCAACCCTGAATTAATCAAAATCGGGGTTCAGGCACTGAGGCGAATTGCCCTTGGCTTTCCCGTCATCGGCGCCTCGATTATCGGCGCTGTCACCTTCCAGGCTTTGGGTAAAGGGGTCAACAGCCTTGTCGTCTCTTTCCTCAGGCAGATCGGGATCCTGCTGCCGGTCATATACCTGCTGTCGCGTATATGGACATTTGAGAACATGTGGTATGCCTTTCCGATATCAGAGTATATTGATGTTGTGGTGATGTATGTCTGGCTCTCCTTTACGCTGAAAAAGATCTTCAAGACCATCAGAAGGCTTCCCGAAAAAGAGACGGTATAATTTCCGTTTAGATATTTTAAAGTTCCTCTTCTCTGAAGTTATTGGTAACAGGAAGACCAAGATCGTCTGACAGGCTTGAATATGACAAAATGGGGCCGAGCGGTTCCTGTCTTCTTTTATATTCACTGGTCCTGAGCAACCGGAAGACCTTTTGGACTGTTTTGAATTCAAATCCTCTTTCTGAGATCTCTTTGCAGTTCAACCCGTCTTCCAGCATCAATCTTAAAATGTTGTCTATCTGCTCGTATGGCGGAAGCGAATCCTGATCTTTCTGATCCGGGGCCAATTCGGCTGAAGGGGCCTTCGTGATAACGTCTTCTGGAATAACGGGGTTTTCATCAAGCGAGTTGATGTATTTTGCCAGCCGGTAACAATCTGTCTTGAACAGATCAGACAACGGGGCATAGCCGCCAATCGTATCGCCATAGAGTGTGGAATAGCCCATAGCAGCCTCACTCTTGTTTCCGGTGTTGAGAACGAGCCAGCCGAATTCATTTGAAAGAGCCATGAGGTAGTTCCCCCGAACACGTGCCTGAACATTCTCATCTGTTGTGTTGAATTGGCGTTTGCCGAAAACAGGGCCGAGCTCCTCCATCATCGTCTCATAAACCCGTTTGATGGGAACAGTGTAGGTCTTAATCCCGAGGTTTTCCGCCAACTTCTCCGAATCCGTTAAACTCCCCTTTGAGCTGAAGCGGGAAGGCATCATAATCCCCGTCACTCTGTTACTTCCCAATGCCTTTACTGAAAGGGCGGCAACGAGGCTTGAATCAATGCCACCACTCAAACCGATAACAACTTTTGAAAACCCGTTCTTTTCGGTATAATCTCTTATGGATTGTGTGAGTGCTTTGTAGAGTTGCTCTTCATCCAGGGGTAAACGGGCCTTTTTAACGGCAATATCGGGCTTTTTACGCTCGCTTCTATCCAGGATAATCACCGGTTGAGGGTCTTCCGAAGAAGCGGATTGCAATGCCCCGGGTGTTTGAATGTGTTTTTTTCCAGGCTTAAAATCAAATACACAAAAATCTTCCTGGAAGCTGTTTGCCCGGGTTATGATCTCGCCTTTTTCGCTGACAGCAAAGCTGGATCCGTAAAAGCAGTTACTGTCAACAGTACCGGATTGATTGGCAGCAACATAGGCTGATTTTGAACCAGCTGCAATCACCTGCGCAATTTGTTCCGTCTTTTCAATGAGACCTGCCGTGAAAGTCGATGCGACAGGATGGAAAACGACATCAACCCGTTTCTCTCTAATCCGGGACCTGTTTTTTTCAGTCAGCCTGAGCGTATCGCCTGTACAGATGGAACAAACCGTATTGTTCACGTGAAAGAAGGGCATCTCTTCACCGGATGAAAAAATTTTCACGGTCTTTCCGTTAAAGGCAACTGCCGTGGCTTTTTGCCCTTCTGCATTCAAAAACCCGAATATCACAACAGGTGATTTACCTTTCGTCCAGCGGATGATCTGCTCAGTTTTTGCTAAATTCGTTTCGATAAAGGCGTTTCGTTTATCCAGCTGACCGTATGAAGGCCCTGTTATACTGAGAGCCGGAAAGACGACAATGTCAGCTGAGACATCCTCCCCCATTAATATCCCGGATTTGATCCGTTCGGTATTGCCTTTCCAGTCACCGGGGGATTGATTGAGCTGGTTGATGGCGATTCTTAAACGATTCATCAAAAAAAACCCCTTTCCTGTTCCGTTGAATTATAGCATAAGGAAAGAAGACCCCATGGGAATTCTACTCAAGGATGTTATAATCTTTTTGATTTTTACAGTCTCCATATTTTATGAAAAAGGTGAAAACATTGCTTGATTATCTGTGGATCTTCTTAGCCGGCGGTGTCGCCGGGTTTGTGAACGTACTGGCCGGCGGTGGTTCGATGCTAACGTTGCCGGCTCTTTCCCTTGTCGGACTGGATCTGGGGGTCGCCAACGGAACGAACCGTATCGGCATCCTCTTCTCCAACATGATGTCAGCCGGTAAATTTGCAAAGGGGGGGAAGCTCCCTCTGAAACGGGCCGCCTTTCTGGCCGTTCCCACCACGGCGGGAGCCATTATCGGCGCTTCAATAGCTGTTGAGATCAATGAGGAGATGCTGAAGAACATCGTTGGATTCATCTTCCTCGGTTTGAGTATCCTCGTCATCTTTAAACCCAATCTGTGGACAAAAGAAAGAAAGGTCAAGAGAAGGAACTGGCTCTCCATCCTTGTCTTTTTTATTATAGGGATATACGGCGGGTTTCTGCAGGCCGGGGTCGGATTCTTCCTGATGACCGGTCTGGTGCTTGTGGAAGGCTTTGATCTGGTCAAGACAAACGCCACAAAGGTCTTTGTGATCATGTGCTACACGATCATTTCTCTTGTGATCTTTGCGGTAAACGGCAAAGTGAATTTTGTTGCCGGCGCGTTTCTGGCCCTGGGCGGTATGACAGGGGCCTATATTGCCACAAACACAGCTTTGAAAAAAGGCGCCGGTTTCATCCGGTATATCGTCTTTGTGGCTGTTATCGTGAGTGCATTAAGATATTTATTCTTTTAAATTGATCAGTTTAACAATAACAGTAAAACTAAAAGAAACGGGGGAGAGAAATGAAAAAATTACTGACCGGTAATGAAGCCGTGGCAAGAGGAGCTTATGAGGCCGGCGTAACGGTGGGCTCCGCTTATCCGGGGACACCAAGCACCGAGATCTTTGAGAGCATGGCCCAATACGATGAGATTTATTCCGAATGGGCACCCAATGAAAAAGTGGCGGCCGAGGTTGTTGTCGGAGCCTCCATGGCAGGAGCCAGAGCCATTTCAGCAATGAAACTGGTGGGGATGAACGTTGCCGCCGATCCCATATTCACCCATGCGTATCTCGGGGTGAACGGCGGGTGTGTGTATGTCACCGCGGATGATCCGGGACTGCATTCCTCGCAGAATGAACAGGACAACCGATACTATGCCCTGCACGCCAAACTGCCCATGTTTGAGCCCTCAGACAGCCAGGAAGCCAAGGATATGACCATTAAGGCCTTTGAACTGAGCGAGGCATATGACATCCCGGTACTCCTCAGGATAACCACCAGGATCTGTCACAGTAAGAGTGTTGTGGAGCTTGGTGAAAGAGACGGGGCGGGGGTTCGCGACTATGAACGGAATATACCCAAGTTTGTGGCAACGCCGGCAGCGTGCCGGAGACATCATGTTGAGCTTGAGAAGAAGCTGGTAAAACTCCGGGAGTTTTCCAATACAACAGATATGAATAGGGAGATCATCAACAAAGACACCAACATCGGAATCATCACTTCAGGGATCTCTTATCAATATGCCCTGGAGGTGTTCAAGGAGAAGGCGTCCTATTTGAAACTCGGGTTTACCCATCCGATTCCGGACAAGACGATCATCGATTTTGCCGGGAGATTCGATACAATCTATGTAGTGGAAGAGAACGATCCTTACCTTGAACTACAGATAAAGGCCCTTGGTATTGACTGTGTCGGTAAAGAGCAGATACCGGTAACCGGAGAGCTTAATCCCGAGATTGTCAAAACGGGTTTGACCGGGGAAAATGATTCCTATGAGAAAACAAATCCGGACAAGGTTGTGCCCCGGCCACCAACGCTTTGTTCAGGCTGTCCGCACAGAGGCCTCTTCTATGAACTCAGTCAGAAAAAGGACATTGTGATTACGGGGGATATCGGCTGTTACACACTCGGCGCAGCAGACCCGCTGAATGCGATGGACAGTGTGATCTGTATGGGAGCCGGTGTGAGTGCTGCCCATGGATTCGCAAAGGTCTTTGAAAAAAGCGGGGACAAGCGGAGGGTCTTCGGTATTGTGGGAGACTCAACCTTCTTTCACTCGGGCATGACCAGCCTGCTGGATATCGTTTATAACCGGAGCAACGCCACCATCATCATACTGGACAACCGGGTAACGGGGATGACAGGACATCAGGAGAATCCCGGAACGGGCTATACCCTCATGAATAAAAAGGCCCCGATTGTGGATATTGAGTCAGTTGTCAGGGCCCTGGGCATCAACCATATCAGTGTTGTGAACCCCAATAAGCTGGAAGAGGTGAGAAAGGCGATAGACAAGAGCATGGAACTGAACGAGCCTTCAGTTATCATCACCAAATGGCCCTGTGTCTTGAAAAAGCTTCACGAGGAGGAGAAAAGGGAATTCAAACTCCCCTCAACCGTATTTGAAGTGGATGTTGAAAAATGCCAAAAATGCAGGATATGTCTGAAGATTGGCTGTCCCTCCATCTCGTTCAACAAAGACGAGGGTGCTTCTATTGATCCCTATTCATGTGTTGGCTGTGCTGTCTGTGCACAGGTTTGTCCTTTCGATGCCATTCATGAGGCAGGTGAGAAATGATGAAGACGACGATTGAGACCAGGAGCATATTAATCGTGGGGGTCGGTGGCCAGGGGACGATCCTGACCTCTAAGATCCTCTCAACGGGTCTGCTCGCCGGAGGATACGATGTTAAGATGTCCGAGGTTCACGGGATGGCCCAAAGAGGTGGCGCGGTTTCGACTCAGGTGAGATTTGGTTCAAGAGTTGCCTCTCCGATCATCGGAAGAGGAATGGCGGATGTGATCGTTGCCTTTGAAAAGATGGAGGCGATGAGATGGTTTGAGTACCTTTCAAAAGACGGAAGACTTATCGTCAACGATTTTATGATTCGCTCCGCCCCGATCCTTTCCGGAAAGATGGATTATCCCGAAGGGATCAACACCTTTCTAACTGAAAAAGCCGACACAAAATTCATCGATGCATCGGGTATTGCAACACAGCTGGGCAACATTAAAGCAGCCAACATGGTGATGTTTGGTGCGTTGATCAAAGAGCTTGGAATCGATGAGATCAACTGGGAGGAGCACATGGAATCTCTCATAAAACCCCGATTCGCGGCGTTGAATAAAAAGGCTTTTAAAAGAGGGTTTGAGGCTTAAAGCTTTTTTCTGTGGTATAATCACAAAGACAGTGAAATACTTTTTTTAGGGGGTTTGAAATGTCAGTAGAGAAGTATTTGAAACATATGCGGTTGGACAGACTTCCGCATGTCTGGTGTCCGGGATGCGGAAACGGAACAATTCTCAAGGCCACCGTGGGAGCAATCGAAGAGCTTGGACTGGACCCGGCGAAAATCGCCGTGGTATCCGGGATTGGTTGTTCTTCCAGAGCGACCGGATACCTCAATTACAACACCATGCACACGCTTCATGGAAGAGCGATAGCGTTTGCGAGCGGGATCAAGCTCTCAAGACCCGAGATGACGGTCCTGGTCATGACCGGCGACGGTGATGCGGGAGCGATCGGCGGGAATCATCTGATCCATGCAGCGAGAAGGAATATGGATATCACGGTTATCACATTTAACAACAATATATACGGTATGACCGGGGGACAGTGTTCTCCAACAACGCCCGGCGAATCCTATGCGACCACCTCACCGTACGGGAATATGGAAAATCCGTTTGACCTTTCAAGACTGGCGATCACAGCCGGAGCAACCTATGTTGCGCGGACAACCACCTATCATTTCGTGCCGCTTCAGAACTATATCAAGAAGGCCATCACAAATGAGGGGTTTTCTTTTGTTGAAACGATTACCCAGTGTCCAACTTACTACGGACGGTACAACAAGATGGGGACCGCCCCGGAGATGATTCAACACTTCAAGGAAAACGGATTAACCCTGAACAAGGCCGTTTCAATGATAAAGGAAAAGATTCCTGAAGATAATATCGAAGGATACAGTATCAATGCAAAATTGGAAAAAGCGGGTGAGCTCCTTGGTGATAAACTGGTGATTGGTGAGTTCGTTAATAAACCGAAAAAAGGGTATGTTGAGAAGTATTCAGAATTAATCCAAAAACAGAAAGAAACAGTTTAAAAACGGGGGGATGGCGATTGATACCGATTGAGAAAAAACCGTCAACGATACGTCTTGGCGGCATTGGCGGACAGGGAAATGTTAAGATGGGGATTATCCTGGCGAAGGCATTGACATATGACAAAAAATGGGTGGTTCAGACACAGCATTACGGCGCTCAGGTAAGAGGCGGTGTTGCGTACAGTGACGTGCTTTTCTGTGATGAACCCATTGACTATCCTATTGCCTATCACTTCAACATACTGTTCATGATGGATCAGAAGCCACTGGACTCTTTTTATCATCTGCTTCGCCCCAACGGCGTCATCTTTTGTGACAGTACCTATGTCAACAATATTCCTGTCAATATCAGGAGACTGACAAAAAAGAACATCATACTCCCCATCACAGAGATATGCAATGAAAAATGGGGAATGTCCGTACTGGCTAATGTGGTGGGTTTGGGACTCCTCTATAAAGTAACGGGCATTGTCAGCTTAGAGGCGTTAAGGCAGACCGTCAGTGAGGAAGTGCCTGAAAGATTCATCGATGTTAATATTGAAGCGCTCGAACACGGGGTTACGCTGAGTGACAAGCATTATCCTCTTAAAGAGGAGAAGAAGTATACACCGATAACCTTTGAATAAATGATGATAAAACCACTCCATGATTTTTTAGATTCTTTTGTCCATGCAGCCCATGGCATAAGGGATACTTTAAGAAAACAGAGAAATCTGCGGATAGATTTTCTTGCCGGTATAATGGTGCTTTTTCTGGCTGTCTATCTTCCCTTAAGCACTTTTGAAGTCCTCTGGCTTGTTTTTTCGGTATTTGTTGTCATTGTTTTTGAGATGCTGAATTCGTTACTGGAGGAGATGCTGGATTTACTGTATCCCTATTTTCATGAAAGAGTCGGCCACGCAAAAGATGTATCAGCGGGAATTGTGTTAGTCACATCAATTTTTGCGTTTTCCGTTGGGGTCATTATTCTGGGGAAACAGATATTGAACACACCTGATATTTTCGGCGTTTTGGCGTTTGCGGTCTTTTTAATATTCTTTATCAGTTTGTTCAGAAAGGGGAAAAAAGATGAAGAATGAAATCAGGGTTATGATATGTGATGATTCAGCATTTATGAGAATGGTAATAAAAGATATTATAGATTCCCAATCGGGTATAAAAGTCATAGGACAGGCAAGGGATGGAATGGAAGCGGTTGAGAAGGCTGTGAAGCTGAAACCTGACGTGATTACAATGGATGTTGAGATGCCCCGTTTGAACGGACTTGAGGCCATGAAACTCATTACAAAAAAAGTGGCAACCCGTGTGATTATGGTGAGCAGTTTAACGCAGGAAGGTGCCGATATCACGGTTGAGGCGCTGGAAAACGGTGCCGTTGATTTTGTCGGGAAACCCTCGGGATCGATATCGACTAATTTTCGGAAAATGGGTGGAGAGCTTGTCAGTACTATTAACAGCGCCATGCAGGTTAAACCGTCGAAGATCTCCCTTCTGAGACGACAGGCCGTTAAAAAGAAACCGGCCAGACGGACATTTCACACATCCAACAAGATTGTTTTGATTGCTTCATCAACAGGAGGGCCAAAATCGCTGGATAACATCATACCCTCACTGCCGAAGAATCTGCCGGCTCCGGTGGTGGTCATTCAGCACATGCCTGCCGGTTTTACCAGTTCGCTGGCCAGGCGTCTTGACAGAGTTTCCGAGATAAAGGTCGTGGAAGCCAAAGAAGGGGACATCCTTCAAAAGGGGACGGTCTACATAGCCCCGGGAAATTACCATCTCGGTATGAAACCGAGCGGCAGAGAGGTTACCCTTTATCTGGACAAAGGCGCAAAGATCAACGGGGTTCGCCCGGCCGCTGATTTCACATTTGACAAGGCCGCAGAGATTTACAGAGACAAGATTATTGCGGTTGTTCTGACCGGAATGGGCAGGGACGGAACCAAAGGCTCTTTTAAGATCAAGCATTACAAAGGCAGGATAATGGCCGAAGCAAAATCGAGCTGTGTTGTCTACGGGATGCCGAAATCTGTGGTTCAGGAAGGCTATGCAGATTACGAGCTCCCGAATGATAAGATATCTGACAAGATCACGGCATTATTATAAACTGAATGAGAGGTGCCCGAGTTTTGGTTAAGGCAATGTATCCCGGAACCTTTGATCCGATAACATACGGCCACATTGATGTGGCGAGAAGAGCGGCAAAGGCCTTTGACAAGTTAATACTGGTTGTTATGCAAAACAGATTGAAGAGCAATGTCCTTTTCTCAAAGGATGAACGCTTGAAGATGATTGAGACAGTCTTTGAGAATGATGACAATATCGTTGTGGACTATCATTCCGGGCTGATGGTGGAATATGCACGAAGGAACGGGATAAATGTGGTGGTCAGGGGATTAAGGGCCGTATCGGATTTTGAATATGAGATGCAGATGGCTGCTGCCAACAAAAAGATGCTCGAGGCCCTCGACACGTTTTTTCTCATGACAGAAACGAAATATTCTTTTATTTCCTCCTCACTGGTCAAGGAGATTATGTACCATGGGAACTCGGTCGATCCATGGGTGCCGCCGGTGGTAAAGAGAGAATTGGAGGAAAAGATGAAGGGGATGATTGAATGATCGATTACAAAAAAGTACCAATCTGGAAGGATGTCACAAAAGAAGAATGGAATGACTGGAAATGGCAACTCAAAAACAGAGTCATGGATGTGGAAACACTGCAGAAAATACTGCCGTTGTCCGACGAGGAAAAGAAGGCAATCGAGCACAGTCTTGAATTTTTAAGAATGGCGATAACACCCTATTATCTCTCATTGATAGATCCTGAAAACAAACACGACCCGGTCAGAAAGCAGGCCATACCGACCGCAAAGGAGCTCATCGTGGCAAGGGAGGACATGCTGGATCCCCTGCATGAGGATGTTGATTCACCAACGCCCGGTCTGACGCACCGGTACCCGGACAGGGTTCTTCTGCTTGTAACCGATATGTGTTCAATGTACTGCAGACACTGTACCAGAAGACGAAAATCGGGGGAGACGGACAAACCGCTCCCGCTTGAATACGTTGAGCAGGCCGTGGAATACCTGCGCGGGCACAAAGAGGTCAGAGACGTTCTCATATCCGGGGGCGATCCCCTTACGTTGCCGACACAGTATCTTGAAACAATCATCAAAAAGATCGCAGAGGTTCCTTCAGTTGAGATCATCAGAATTGGCTCAAGAGCACCTGTGGTCTTCCCTCAGCGGATAGATGATGAGTTGATCACCATGCTGAAGAAATATCAGCCGATCTGGCTGAACACCCATTTCAACCATCCGAATGAGATAACGCCTGAAAGTGCGAATGCCATCAGTAAGCTGGCGGATGCGGGGATTCCTCTGGGAAACCAGTCAGTCCTGCTGAAAGGGGTGAACGATCACCCGGAAATTATGAAGAGACTGATGCAGGATCTGGTTAAACTTAGAATAAGACCATATTATATCTATCAGTGTGATCTGTCACAGGGGTTGTCCCATTTCAGAACCACCGTGTCAAAAGGACTCGAGATAATGGAATACCTGCGGGGGCATACCTCGGGGTTTGCCGTTCCCACCTATGTCATCGATGCGCCGGAAGGCGGGGGCAAGATCCCGGTCATGCCGCAGTATCTGATCTCCTACGGGGAAAACAAGGTCATCCTCAGAAATTATGAGGGAGGACTCTTCGTTTACGAGGAGCCTTCTGATTATCATGCCGAGGCCGATCCCGACGACCTGCTTCCCGAGGATCGCAAGAGTAAAGAAGGGCTCGCCAGTCTTCTGTCAGGCAACAAAAGCCGCCTCGTTCCATCCGATACAGAAAGACTCAAGAGGGTGGGAGATTGGAAAAAGAATCATTCACATTAAACAGGATTCTTGAGAATATCAAAAAGAGACCGGCTGTAACCTCGAAGCACCGGTCAGCGGGTCATGTGATTTCAATAGCGGGCTTGGAAAAGAATGTCGGTAAAACGACACTTTTGAACCGTTTGCTGGAGCTGATACACAGCCGGAAGGAAAAGGCAGTGGTTCTGAGTATCGGTAGAGATGGGGAAAAACGGGATACACTGGAGCAGACTGACAAACCGGAAATCAGTCTGGCGCATGGCGATTGCTTTGTTGGAAATGACGCGCTCTCTTTTAAACAGGGATTGATGGAGATAATCGAAACTTTCAGTCACGGAAACGACGAGAGAAGGGTTTTTCTGGCAAGAATTCTGCAGGATTGTACCGTGGAGGTTGTCAATCCCGGCGGGAACGATAAGGTTATTCAGATTGTTCAGTATGTTCAATCCCATGATATAGCGGATTTCATCCTGATAGACGGGGCCCTTGACAGACTGAGTCATTCGATCCCCGATATAGCCGAAAACATCTTTCTGGTCACCGGTGCTCAAGTTGGTCGGGATATTGAGACAATCATTGGAAAGACTGTTGCAACGGTGAGAAAATTCGAGTGGCAGACAGCCGGCGAAGAACGGTTGGCCATTTTTCAAAACAATCCGTATCACTGGAAGGGAACCATTATCGTTGGCAGGAACGGAGAAGAGACCCGGTCCAAAAAAACTCTGGTTGAAGATGAGACGCTCTGTGATTCAATCGATAACGGTGCTTCTTTGTACACCTCCGGGGCGATTCCGGATTCTATAGCCGGGAGGCTGCTTGAATCCGGAAAGCGGTTTACACTCATTATCAAAGACGGGACCCGTTTTATTGCCGGCTTTCGATATTTGGAGCGTTTTAAGAGAAGGGGTATATCGGTTTTTCTCCTGCAGAATGTCACGATTGCGGGGATCGCTGTGAACAGTAAGGGAATAAGACGTGCCTTCAAGCCGTCGACTTTAACAGAAGTGTTAAAGAAGAGGCTGCCAGAGAAGTCAATTTTTGATATAATGTATACCGAGTGAAGTTTTCAGAGATTTTTAAAAGATTTTCCGGGTCAATATAAGCGTTAAAGGGGTTAACCGGTTTTTATAGATTGTATATATGGATAAGGTCTTACGTTTTTAACCTTGAAAGAGGAGTGATATTATGGATTACAAGTTAATCACAAGGGGATTTAAAGCGACGGATGCCGTTGAGGACTATGTTGAAAGAAAGGTTTCAAAGCTTCAGAAAGTCCTCCAGGAAGGCGATCATGTTCATACCGAAGCAAAGATCGAACGGGAGAATAAAACCTTCCGGGCTGAGCTCACCGTGCATATAAGAGGGGCCATCGTCAGAACAGAAGAGAGTACCATGGATATGTACGCCTCGGTTGATTCAGCTGTCGATGCGATGGAAAAAAAGCTTGAGAAGTATAAAAACAAGCGGATGTCGAGACAGCGATCAAGGGCCAACAGTATAGCAGAGGATATGGAAAAACTGCAGGAATTTGAAGCAGAGGAAGCGGAAGGCGAATATAAAGACGCAGAAGATATTGAGATTGAAAAGACCAAACGGTTTTTCCTCAAGCCCATGAGTATTGAAGAGGCAAAACTGCAACTTGAACTCCTGGGTCACAATTTCTTTGTTTACAAAAATGCGGATACAGATGAGGTCAATCTTATCTATAAAAGACAAAACGATTCCATAGGATTAATTGAGTTTGAGATGTAGAAATTAATATAAAAGGACGAGACCCTTGAGCGGGTCTCGTTTTTTTGTATTCATTTTTTTCGAAAAAGAGGAGATTTGCGTTATAATAAGATAAATGAAAATATTAAAAATATATGGTAAGGCGGTGAACGGATATAGTAATTTCCAATCCATTGATAAAACGAATTTTAGTCGGAAGTTTTCAAGATGAGATCATGATTGCGGTGCTTGAAGGGGATCAATTGGTTGAACTGCATCTCGAGGAAATCGATAACGAAAGTATTACGGGCAACATATTTCTGGGGAAAGTGGAGAATGCAGTCAGCAGTTTGGATGCCTCATTTATTAACATCGGAAAATCAAAAAATGCCTTCTTAAGGAATAAGGACTTTATTAGAGATTCTTTAGGGAGCAAAATGGCAAGGAAGGAAAACAAAGTCCCGAAAAAAGGCAATAAGATCATTGTCCAGGCGAAGAAGGATCCAATCGGGTCCAAAGGTCCACAGGTGACGACCAATATCGGCATTGCAGGGAGGCATATTGTCTTTATGCCATTCTCAAAGACGATAGGGGTTTCAAAGAAGATCGAAAGTCCTGTTGAAAGAAAACGTCTGCATGATTACATGACAAAGCTTTGCAAAGGGACAGGCGTCATTGTCAGAACAGTCTCAAAGAATATGGACCTCGATATCCTGAGAGAAGAGTATGAGTTGTTAAGAAACAAATGGAAGGAGATACACAAGGCCTTTCAGCGATTTAAGAAGCCGAGGGAATTATACAACGAGGCCGATATCCTTGAATACCTGATGCGGGAAAAATACGATTCCACAGTGGATGAGATCGTGACGAATTCACCCGATCTCTACAAAAAGCTGGAAATCATCATCAAAAAGTTTGAGAAGAACCCCGTCAGAGGAAAATTAAGGCTCTTCAAAGAGGACATCTTTGAGGTTTACAAAGTGAACGAGCAATTGGAAGCTCTTTATTCCAGAAAGATTGAGCTTGATTGCGGCGGATGGATGGTGATCGACAGGACAGAGGCCTTTACAATTGTTGATATAAACTCGGGCAGCAATATCTCCAACATCAACACGCGGGATATGGCACTTGAAACAAATGTCCAATCCGCAAAAGAGGTTGCCAGGCAGCTGAGATTAAGGAATCTTAGTGGTATAATAATAGTCGATTTCATCGACATGGATAACGAAAACGACAGAGACACGGTCTTGAAGGTCCTGGACGGGGAGTTTCAGAAAGATAAGGCAAAGACATCGGTCATGGGCTTCACAAAACTCGGCCTGGTCGAGATCACCAGAAAACGCTCATCTCCTCCAATTGAGGAACTGCTTTTCGAAAAATGCCCCGTTTGCAGCGGAGAAGGACTTGTCTTATCGCCCAAGCGGATTATGAAGATGATTGCAGATGAGATCGATCAATCCAGGAAGATCAAAGATGTCAAGACGATACAGCTCAATGTTCACTGGAGTCTTTCGGGCTATTTGAACAAAGAATGGCGCGAGGATATGGAAAAGCGGGCTGAACCTAAGAAGATCAATATCGATTTCACACGGAAGGATCCCAACGGTTACGACGTTAAGTATAAAAAATAACCGCAAAGCATCGCATTAACAGTGAAGCAAGGATGGTCCGAATGAACCGTTAAGCAACAAACAGCATTAGCAGCTTTTTAGGGTATCTTCAAAACTGCATGCGAGGTGAAAAGTTATGAGAAAAATAAAGTTCATATTTGGTGTTCATGTTCATCAACCAGTCGGGAACGTGGAATCGGTTGTTGAAAAGGCCATAGAAGAAGGATACAGACCTTTCATTGAACTGTTAAAAGATTTCCCGAAGATCAAGACGACACTTCACTTCAGTGGATCGCTTTTAGGCTTTATAGAGAAACGGGCACCGGATCTGATCGATAATCTGCGCATCATGTTGAAAAGAGGACAGATAGAGCTCTTTTCTGGCGGATATCATGAGCCCATATTGCCCAGTATACCTGAAGAAGACCGGCTCGGACAGATCGAGAGAATGACGTCCAAGATAAAAGATCTCTTTGATTACACGCCGAAAGGGTTATGGCTGGCGGAAAGAGTCTGGGAGCCTTCACTGGCTTCTACGCTTGCAAAGAGCAAGATTGAATACGTCGCCCTTGACGACACGCATTTTAAGAATGCCGGAACCTATGAAGATGAGTTAAACGGATACTTTATCACAGAGGATCAGGGGTATCCGTTAAAGGTATTTCCAATCAACAGGCGCCTGCGAAACCTGGTTCCCTTCGGGGATATTGACAAGATCATCAGTTATCTCAGCGAAAGGGCTTCCGAAACCAGCAATAACATGTACCTCCTTTTCGATGACGGGGAAAAATTCGGCATCTGGCCCGGTACATATGACAGAGTTTATAAGGAAAGATGGCTTGAGCAATTTTTCAAAAGGCTTGAAGAAGAGAGCGATTGGCTTGGTCTGAGTACCTTTGAAGAATTCACCGGTTCTGTGCCGCCCCGGGGTAGAACCTATCTGCCGAATTCAGCCTATCCGGAAATGATGGCATGGGCTCTGCCGAGCCGTGCGAGAACACATTTCGAAAGACTTGAGAACGAGCTGAAGACCAGCGGTGAATATTCAAGGTATTCCATGTTTCTGAAGACCGGTTTCTGGCGGACTTTTTTATCCAAATACACAGAGGCCAATCTGATGCACAAGAAAATGCTGCATATCCGGTCAAAGTACGAGGAGGGTATGCCATCGGAGATTGAAGAGTATCTGTACAGAAGTCAGTCCAACGATGTGTACTGGCATGGCTTCTTTGGAGGGCTTTATCTACCCGGCCTGCGGGAGGAAGCCTACAGAAACATCCTGAAGATGGAAAGGATGATCGATAAATACAAGTATGAGAACCGGGAATTCACCGAGGTGGAAGAGAAGGATTATGATCTCGACGGCTTTAAGGAGATTATTATCAGCAACAAACAATACACCATCGGGATCTCTCCGGCAAGAGGCGGGCGGATCCATGAATTTTCCCTGAAGGATAAGCAGATCAACCTCACGAACAACCTGACGAGACGATATGAACCCTATCATGAAAATATGAAAAAGTCTCATTTAAAGGAAGAAGGGGGTCGCGGAGCTTTTCTGGCAAAAGAAAAGGGATTGGACAAATTTCTGAATTACGACTGGTATGAGCGGTTTTCCCTGTTGGATCATTTCTTCGGTGAGTGGAATACCATCGACAAATATTCCAGATGCCGGTATCCTGAACAGGGAGACTTTACAAATCAGGTGTACGACTCTGAGATTCCGGACCGGGAAAACGGCGTTGTGAGGTTATCACGAGAGGGACACGTCTGGCATGGTTCTCTCTGGATTCCCATTCAAGTTCAGAAAGAGATCAAGCTGGATGAGGAAGGGTTACTGGTCAAACATACGTTGACCAACAAGTCCACACACGGGATCCCTATTCGTTTTGGTTCTGAGATCAATTTTAACTTCGGAATAGAAAGCGGCGATTCAAAGTATTTCTACTGCCCCGTTTTCGACAGAAAATCACTTGAGGATAAGGCAAAGATCAAGACAACGTTTCTCGGGGTAAGAGACGAGGAGAAGGGGCTGGCAATAGAGTTTCAGCCGGATCGCGAAGTGGAGTTCTGGCTCTTCCCGGTTTACACCGTATCATATTCGGAAAGCGGCTATGAGAGATTATATCAGACGTCCAGTATTACACCGATGCACAAAGTAACCATCGATCCGATGAATACGTATGAAACAGAAATTAGAATCAGAATCAAGAACATCTGAAAAACAAAATGATATTTTAACGTCTTTTTGAGGCGAAAGGAGATGTAACAGTGGCATTTAAGCAATGGAAATATTCCCTCTGCGGCAGGGAATTTTACGTGGAAAACGGTAAAATGGCAAGACAGTCTTCAGGCTCAGTTTATATAAGAATGGGAGACACCGTCATATTAGTGAACGCCAATGCAAGTAAGGAGGCGTCCAAACTCCCCTTCTTTCCTCTGACTGTGGAATTTCAGGAGAAATTCTACTCATCGGGAAAGATACCGGGTGGTTTTTTGAAGAGAGAGGGTCGACCGGGGGATACATCCATCCTGGCGGCAAGACAGATTGACAGACCGATCAGACCGTTGTTTCCCGACGGTTATCAGAACGAGGTCCAGATAATCGCAACTGTTTTATCCATTGATGATGACAATCCGGCGGATGTTATCGGACTCTTTGGTGCTTCGATGGCCCTGAACTTATCGAACATTCCATTTGAAGGTATGGTCTCCGCTGTCAAGGTCGGGTATGTTGACGGCAAACCGGTTGTCTTCCCGACTGAGGAGGAACTTGAAAAGAGTGAGATAGAGCTCACGGTTGCCGGCTCCAAAGAGGCCATTGTCATGGTTGAGGGGGAAGGAAAAGAAGTCAGCGAAGAAACCATGCTCGAAGCCCTTAATGCAGCACATGAGGTTATCAAGGAGATGTGCGGTTTTCAGGAACAGATCATGGAGGAAGTCGGTTACCCGGAAAAGATGACATTCGAGGTGGCCAGCCTGACAGACGAGGAAAAGGCAAGACTCGAGGGTCTAATTGATCATGATGAACTCAAAAAGAGACTGATGACCGAGGGCAAAAAGGCGACGGAAAGAGAGCTCGATGATTATAAACAGCAGACAATGGAGACTTTCTTCGAAGATTATGACGAAGAGATGGCAAAGGAGAAGAAAGGGCTTGCAAGTGATTATTACGAGTCCATCCTGAAAAAGATGATGCGACGCAGTATTATAGAGGAAAAGAAACGCTCCGACGGTCGTTCGCCGACCGATATACGCAATATCACCTGTGAAGTCGGACTGCTTCCCCGTTCACACGGTTCAGCCCTCTTTACAAGGGGCGAGACACAGAGTCTGGGCATTATCACGCTGGGAAGCGGACAGGATGTTCAGTACATCGACACAATCTATGAGGAATCCGAAAAGCAGTTTATGCTTCATTATAATTTCCCGCCCTATTGCGTTGGAGAAGTCAAGATGATGCGCGGAACGTCGAGAAGAGAAGTGGGTCACGGACATCTGGCCGAGAGATCTGTCAAGTCAATCATTCCGGACCAGGAGGAATTCCCCTATACGATACGGGTTGTTTCCGAGATACTGGAGTCCAACGGATCATCATCAATGGCAACGATCTGTTCGGGGTCCCTGGCACTCATGGATGCAGGTGCGCCTGTGAAAAAGCATGTGGCCGGCATCGCCATGGGCATGATCAAAGAGGATGACGACGCCGTTATTCTGACAGACATTCTCGGAATGGAAGACCATCTTGGCGATATGGACTTCAAAGTCGCCGGAACAAGAGACGGGATCACCGGCTTCCAGATGGATATCAAGGTCAGCGGAATCAGCAGCGAAATCATGTCGAGGGCCCTTTCCCAGGCGAAGGATGCGAGACTGCACATATTAGACAAGATGTACAATACAATCTCCGAACCACGGCAGGAGCTCTCACGATATGCACCGGTTATCCAGTCCATTGAGATCCCCAAGGATTCAATCGGCGACCTCATCGGTCCCGGCGGAAAGACCATCAAGATGCTGACATCAACCTATGATGTCAAGATCGATCTGGATGACGAAACCGGTACTGTCACCATTGCGGGGGCAGACTCGGAAAAGGCCCAAACGGCGATTGAGGCCATTAAAAAGATGACCACCCCAATCGAGGCCGGAGAAAAGTTCAAAGGCAAGATCACCCGGATTGAGAAGTACGGGGTCTTTGTTGAACTGGTTCCCGGAAAGAGCGGTCTGCTTCATGTTTCCAATATGAAGGATTATGTGAAAGACCCGCAGCAAAAATTCAACCTCGGGGAGGAACTGGAAGTTATCGTCGCCAAGACCGAACCGGGTGGGAAATTTGACCTGAAAGAACCCGGTGCCAAGAAAAAGACACCCTCATCGGGAAGAAGGAACAATAGTGGAAACCGATCAGACAGAGGCAGTAAGAACAGGAAGTGATCAAGTGTCAACAGCTTTAGCAAGCAATAAGAAGCTCGTCAATGGAATGGAGATATTATCACATCGTATGGACGGATTGCGATCCGTCAGTATGAGTATTGCCGTTAGAGCAGGTTCTTCTCATGAACCTGCCGCTCTCTCCGGCATCGCCCATTTCACGGAGCATATGGTATTCAAGGGAACAAAAAACAAAAGTGCATTTCAGCTTAAAGAGCCGATTGAGCGGGTCGGGGGAACGCTGAATGCCTTCACGGGAAAGGAAAACACGGTCTATTTCGCCCGGGTTCCCGATTCAAAGGCAGAGGTTGCCGTTGATATTTTGAAGAGTATCTGCAGCTCTGCAACATTTGCCGAAAAACTCTTTGAATTGGAAAAGCAGGTCGTGATTGAAGAGATTTCAGCTGCGGATGATGATCCGTCTGATAAGGTCTATGAGAACTTCTTCAACAACGTCTGGGGAAATTGTCAATACGGAAATCCGGTACTCGGAACAACGGCAACTGTCTCGGAGTTCAGCCGGCAAAACCTGGTTGATTTTTACAACAACAGCTATAAACCCTCCAAAATGGTTTTTTCAGTCGCCGGAAACTACTCAGAAGACCTTTTATCAACATTCAATGATTTTGAAAGTATAAAGGGTGACCGGGAGATTTCCCCCTTGATTTACAGGCCGTCGGATCCCGTGGTTCTGGAGGAAAGAAAGGACCTCAAGCAGCTCCATATGCTGATGGGAATCGAAGCACCGGCAAGAAAGGATCCCGATTTTAACGTCTTCCAGGTTCTGAATACGATCCTGGGGGGAGGGATGAGTTCTAAGCTCTTCAATCGACTCAGAGAGGAGCTGGGGTTGGTCTATACCATCGATTCGGGGCTGATAAGCTATCCAGAGGGTGGTCTGTTTTTTATCTATGCAGCCACAACAGCCGATCGTTTCAAGAAACTCATGAATGAACTCATCGATGAACTGCGAAAAATCGTTGACAACGGCATTTCTGAGGATGATATTCAATACGGGAAAGAGAGATTGAAAGGAAAGCTGCTGTTATCCACAGAGAGTACCTACGCGACGATGATGCGCAATCTCGACACCGGCCTGGCGTTTGGAAGGCCTTTGACGGTTGAGGAAATGGTTGAAAGGGTCAATTCAGTAGATATCGAACACATGAAGAAGGTGCTGGAAAAGTATTTCTTAAAGGAATGGACATTGAGTCTTGTGACACCGAAGAACATTTCAAACGATCTGTTTAGAAAAGAATGGAATGAAAAGGGGATAACTCTTTGAAGATTGTGTGGAAGAATCTTGATGAGATACAGCCCGGCGCAATATGCGGGGATGATATTTTTGATCCAAACAGCTTTGTGCTTCTGGCGCACAAATCCAGTGTGCTGGACTCCAAAACACTGGATTTTCTTAAGAATCATGATGTGACCTGGATTCCCATACAGGTCAAAACGGAAACAGCGGGTGATAAGGAACTTGCCGGCAAGAATATTGCGCTTGACATCGAGGACAAATACGCTGAGGAATCAAAACCTCTGGCTCCCAATCTACCGCTCATACTGTCCGATGAGAAATATCATGAGACAATATCAAGATTCAACACCCTTGCCCAGGATTTCATTAAGAACAAGAAACTGAAGAAAGATGAGCTGATGAATCTCAGCAACGAGATGGTCAATGAAGTCCTGAAGACAAAGAACAGTGTGTTTAACTTTATGACGGATGTGGCACCGGGTTTCATCATCAAGCACGGTATCAACACGGCCATTATCGCCTCCATGCTTGGTAAGTCACTGAAACAGTCCAGGCATCTGCTGGTCAAGATTACCAAGGTGGCCATGTTGCATGATCTTGGGCTCATATATGCCAAAAAGGAGAGCACCCTGGACTTTGTGGAGGATATTGTTGACCAGTATCGTAAAAAAGATATTGACCGGATCAAGATCCATCCGATTCTGAGTATCAAGATCATCAACAAGGTATCACCGGGGTTTCTGGACAAAGAAGAGGAAAATGCCATCCTGGAGCATCATGAAAGATATGACGGAAAGGGCTTCCCGATGGGGGCGAAGGGGAAAAAGATCAATTACATCTCCAGGATTCTCTCAATTGCCGACGCTTATGATACATTGATGTCAACGCGAGAGGGGAAAAGCGGCATGAATCCCTATAACGCCTTGAAATGGATCGTCTCAAACACCCGTAAGATATTTGATCCCGATATCGTCAATGTCTTCGTGAAGCTTGTCGGCCTGTATCCAACGGGAACCAAAATCAGATTAAGCAACGGCAAGGAGGCCCTGGTCATTTCCAAAGGCGAGAAATCCATCGGCCGTCCGATCGTTTTACTGGATGATGAAGAGTTAAATCTCGAGGATTATCCCGAACTGTTTGTATCCGAGGTGCTTGATATTGATAAAGTGGAAACCGATCAAAGAACTTGAAAACGGCGATGTTGTAGCAGAGACCATCAGCGGTAGCAGTCCCAGCGATATCATTGTGAAAACCGGGGAGAATATTGACGATGATTTAGTGGAAAGACTGAGCATGCGCGGAATCAGCTGGGTGTCTGTGTTTGCCAAAGAGGAATCCGTTGATGAGATTAACACGATGATATCCAACGAGAAGCTCGATGAGTTTGAGAAGGATCTGGCCGAGGTATGCGACAAGACGTTAAAAGAGGGCAGGATAGACACGGAGAAGACAGAGAGGATGAGTTCTGATATAGCTGATGAAATCCTTGCAGACTACGGCGATTATGTGGTCCCCTCTCTGGTCAGACTCAAGAATTTTGACGATTACACCTTCACCCATCAGGTCAACGTTTCGATTATTGCTTCAGCGCTAGCAGCTGAATATTATGAACAGGATGAAAAATCCGTCGAGAAGATTGCAATGGGCGGATTGATTCATGATATGGGTAAATTGTGGATCCCCCCTGAAATATTGAAGAGCCGTGAAAAATTAAAGGATATTGAGTTTGATATCATCAAGAAGCATCCGGGATACGGACACGGTATCGCCATGCTCTCGGGAATTGATGATGATATGATCCTCAACGCCGTTAAATGTCATCATGAACGGTGGGATGGAAAGGGCTATCTCGATAACCTCTCTGAAACGGATATCCCCTTCGAGGGACGACTGCTTATGGTGGCCGATGTCTTTGATGCCCTTACCACGATCAGACCGTATAAAAGAGCCTGGGAACCGTACGAAGCAGTTTCCTTTATCGTGAAGCAATCGAAGAAGATGTTTGATCCTCAGATGGTTCACCTGTTCCTGAGATCATTCGGCCTTTATCCGCTCAACACACAAGTACTGTTGTCAAACGGGGAGACCGGTATTGTTTCAGGGACAAAACGGGGGGCTATCTCCAGACCCGTGGTGAGCGTTATACGTCATAACAAAGAGATGAAAATCGATCTGTCAAAGGACATGGGGCTCAACATCAAAAAGGTTCTTAAACTAAGGCGTGTGGAAGACGGAGAATAAAAGACGTTTCAGAAAAGACGGAGTTGGTATAAATGCGCCCGGAACAATTATTTCCTGGTCTCTATTTACCGGAATACAGCGGAAATTCCATAGTGAGCCTCGCAAATTATGTCTTATCTCATTTCAATGTAACGCCAGCACATACCCCTCTGTCCCTGCTGAAAGATAAAGGGCTTCATGAGAAGAAAAAAATGGTACTGATAATCCTTGATGCTGTCGGGAGCGCGAATTTAAAAACCGTCTCTGATCATTCTCCAACCCTCAGCCACCTCCTGGCGAACTACGAGCAATATACACTTACCAGTGTGTTTCCAACCACTACAACCACGGCTCTGACTTCATTCTGCACAGGTCTTTATCCCCTTGAGCATGGTATGCTCGGTTATAACCTGCTTTTAAAGGAATTCAACGCGGTGGTCAATATGCTCAAGATGGCACCACCGGAACTGGAAAGAGACCTTCTGACCAATCATGGTTTAAATCCGGTCAAATTCCTTAACAGGAAAACACTCTTTGAACGCCTTGCTGAAAACGGGATCAAACCCTGGACGATCACGTCCAATCTCTTCAAAGATTCAGGGCTGTCAAAACTTCACCATTACGGGTCTGCCATCCGGGGCTATTCGGATATGACAGAGCTCTTCTTTCAACTGAAAAGGACGCTGCTTCAGGAGAAGCACGAGACCTTCATATTCACCTACTGGGGGTTAACAGATACATTCGGTCACCAATACGGCGTGGACTCGGAGATTTATCGCAAGGAAATAGAACTCTTTTTCCGGCTCTTTGACAAAGAGATTGTGAAAGAGCTACCGAAAAACGAATTGAACGATACCCTTTTTCTCATATCAGCCGATCACGGACAGATTCAGACATCATGGAAAGATGAAGAATGGCTGACTTTAAAGGATCCGATATTCAACCGCTTTCTCAGCGTCCCGTTTGCCGGTGAGCCCAGGGCGCTTTATCTTTATTGCAGGCATACGGAGGGGTTCGAAGAGGAGTTTAACATGAGATTCGGGAAACGGTTTCTCCTGATACCCAGAGAAGAGGCCGTCAAACGAGACTTCTTCAGTTACACGGGGGACGAAGAAATGACAGAAGAGGAAAGAACCGGGCATCTGGATCGGCTCGGTGATTATGTGGCTGTCGCTAAAAGGAAAAATTCATTGCATTACAAGATACACGGTAATACAACAACACTGAAGGGAAAACACGGTTCGCTTACAAAAGATGAAATGTTTGTTCCGCTGTTGGTTCTTGCTTGAAAGGAATGATAATATGCCGGGCAAGATAAACGTGGTTCTTTTAAAGGACTTTGCAGTTCTCGGGAGTGAAGGGGATCTGGCATCTGTCAATAAAGGCTATGCAAAAAGATACCTCATCCCGAAGGGGATTGTAAAAATAATAACGGAAGAGGAAAAGGAAGCCATTGCAAAAGAAAAAAACATCAGGAAACAGAAAGAGGAAAAGGCATTCCTCGCGGAAAACAGTAGCCGTTTCAAAGCAGTTAATGCCCTGTATGTTTACAACACATCGGCTAAAGAGGGAAACAAGCTCCCGTATATCGGCCATATCCCTCCCATGCGCTTTAAGATTAAATCCGGCCGTGACAGACAGGAGACGGTAGCCTGGAAATGGTATCCAACCAACCGGTTGGCCAATCTCCCGGGGGATCAGAGATTTGTTGTGGTAAAATACAAAAAAGAACGGTTTTTTTGTACTTTTCAATATTTAAAGGCGATGAGGATGAGGAGAGTCAGTGCACCGATGATTGTCGATGGGAGCAATCTGGGCTGGTATTCCGGACAGCCTTCCATGGATCCCATATTCTATCTCTATCAATATATCGCTGAGGAATCGGAACAGTTCTTTTTTCCGCTGATCTGGGCGTTTGATAAGTCCTTCAAGCGAAAACTGACCAAAACAGAGAAGAGAGAGTTCAATGAATTTAAAAACTGGAGCGGTGTGAGGGTGGTTGATTACGCGGATACAATGATCTTTAAACTGGCCAAGCGGTTCAACACGAAGTATATCTTTTCCAATGATCATTTTAAAGAATACCACACCGAGCACTTTGTGAGAATCAGCTTCAGATAATAAAGGGAGTGTCAAATGAGCGAATCTGTTGATCGAAAGCCGAATGAGAAACTTATTCTACAGATGAAGGGAATAACAAAGCGGTTTGGAGAAAAAGTTGCCAACGATCGCATCGATTTTGACCTGAGAGAGGGGGAAGTGCACGCCCTGCTCGGGGAAAACGGGGCCGGAAAATCCACGCTGATGAATATTCTGTACGGTTTGTACAAACATGACAGTGGTTTTCTGATGTTCGACGGAAAGCAAAAAGAGATACACTCACCGGCGGATGCCCTTAAAAACGGCATTGGTATGGTTCAGCAGCATTTCACACTGGTCCCCTCGTTTACAGTTGCTGAGAATGTCATGATGGGAACAAAAGACGAAAGAACAATCGTGAATACCCGATTGACGGAAAGTAAATTTAAGAAGCTCTCACAGGATTACGGCCTTGAAGTGCCGCCGAAGGCCAAAGTCTGGCAACTCAGTGTTGTTGAAAAACAGCGGGTTGAGATCCTGAAACTGCTCTATCTCAACGCCAGGGTGATCATTCTCGATGAACCGACTGCCGTGTTAACCCCTCAGGAAGGGGAAGTCCTCTTTTCCGCCGTTGAGAAGATGAAAAAGAGAGGCGCATCGGTGGTCTTCATCACCCATAAGTTGAAAGAGGTCATGTCAGTGGCCGATCGCATAACCGTCCTACGAAACGGGCAGAACATCGGAACCACGGAGAAATCCGCGACAGACAAAGAGAAGCTGGCCAAATGGATGGTCGGCCGGAATATTGTCTTGAATATTGAAAAGGGGCAAGGTGTGGTAAAAGAAGCGGATAGCAATGCAAAGGAAACCACACTGAGGGTGAACGGACTGTCAGCGGAAAATGACCAGGGACTGAAGGCAATCGACGATATCTCACTCGAAGTCAGGAAGGGGGAGATCCTCGGGATCGCCGGTGTTGGCGGTAATGGACAAAGAGAGTTGGCTGAGTGTATTTACGGGCTTAGAAAGACAACGGCCGGGACGATAGAATACTTTGGCCGGGATATTACTTCTCATTCCATCAGATGGCGCATCAAGAAAGGCATTGCTTATATCCCACAGGACCGGAAAGAGACCGGAACCTGCCCCAATCTCTCGATCTATAACAACCTCGCCATGAAAGCCTCATGTAAAAGGGGCTTCTGGGTTGACCGTAAACAGCGGAAGATAGTGGGAGAACGTTTAATCCGGGATTATAAGGTGGACACAACCTCGGGTAATATGCCCGTTAAGTATCTCTCGGGGGGGAATATGCAAAAGTTGATCCTGGCACGGGAGTTCAGTGAAGCCCCCGGACTGATCATTGCCGAGCATCCCACAAGGGGGCTGGATGTCGGTGCCATGGAGTTTGTGTATCAGACCCTGATAAAGGCCAGAGACAAAGGCGTTTCAGTGTTGCTCCTTGCCGGAGACCTGGATGAGATATTCAATCTGAGTGATCGGGTTGCGGTCATTTATGAAGGCCGGATAATGGGTTATTCTGAGCCCTCTCCTGAAAAAATCAACGAGATTGGATTAATGATGGCGGGTGAGGCATCATGAGATATAAACTGGAGAAAAGAGAGAAACTGACAAAGAAAAACCAGTTCCTCGTATCCGTCCTGTCTCTTGTTGCTGCCCTCCTGTTGATGGGACTGATCATTGCAATATTTGGAGAGAGTCCCATGGAGGCCTACAAAGAGCTTTTCACATGGCCGTTCATCCCTGAACTCGGGATGGCGGATACCTTCCAGAAAATGGTCCCGCTGCTCATCATAGCACTCGGCCTCGCTGTTGTTTTCAAGATGAGGATATGGAATATCGGAGCCGAGGGACAGCTCTTTATGGGCGCAATGTTTACCTCGTACGGGGCACTTTTCCTGCTTCCCGAGACGATGCCATCATGGCTTTCCATCCCCATCCTCTTTGTGATGGGTTTTTCAGGGGGTGCTCTCTGGGCGTTGATACCGGCGGTGCTGAAGGCCTATATGAAGGTTGACGAGATACTGGTCACCCTCATGCTGAATTATGTCGCCATGTTCTGGGTGAATCATCTCATCTTCGGTCCCTGGAAGGACCCCGACGGCTATAATTTTCCAATTACCGCCATGTTTCCAAAAAGCACGTGGTTAACAACAATTGGTGATACAGGGGTGAATACGGGGCTTTACGTTGCATTGGCCCTGGTAGTGGTCATATACCTGCTCCTGAACCGATCAAAATGGGGGTTTCAGCTCGAACTCCTCGGGGATAACAAAACAGGGGCCCGTTATGCCGGGGTATCGGTTAAGAGGAACATATTACTGGCCCTGATTGTCAGCGGAGGTCTGGCCGGGATAGCCGGCACTGTCCAGATGCTTGGTCTCCAGCACAGACTGCAACAGGACTTTTCACCCGGATACGGTTTCACGGCGATAATCGTCGCCTGGCTGGCAAAGTTGAACCCGTGGATTATGACCGTCGTTGCCTTTCTTTTTGGCGGACTGATGGTTGGCAGTGAGCAGCTTCAAATCATCATGAGAATGCCGGCATCCATGGTCAGCATTTTGCAGGGACTTGTTTTAATCTGCCTGCTTGCCGGCGAGGCTATCATGAGGTACCGGATCGTCAGGATACAAGACAGCGATAACGAAAAGGAGGCGGTTGAATGAATCTTGCGGAAGCCATCATAAAAGCGACGGTCAGAGCCGGAACACCTCTTCTTTTCGCCACGCTCGGTTCGATCATTGTCGAACGATCCGGTGTGATGAACCTGGGTCTTGAGGGATACATGCTGCTGGGAGCTGTTGGCGGCTTTGCAACGGCATATGTAACGGGCAATCTCCTGCTCGCCCTGCTGGTTGCGGCGTTGATGGGAGCGATACTGGCCAGCATTCATGCCTTCCTTTCGATCACCCTGAAGGTCAATCAGGTTGTCAGCGGACTTGCGATTGCGATGCTGGGAACGGGTCTTTCGGGCGTTTGGGGAAGAAATTATATCGGACAGGTCGCTGAGCAGTTCAAGCCCATTGCTCTGCCCTTCCTTTCAGAGATCCCAATCATCGGTGATCCGTTTTTCAATCAGGATATCATGGTTTATATGAGTTATCTGTTGGTTCCCCTGATCTGGTTCTTCCTCTTCCGCACGAAGTGGGGCATGGCAACAAGAGCCGTTGGGGAGGCCCCCTCAGCTGCTGATTCAAAGGGGATTAATGTCTTCAAGGTAAGGTATATCTCGACGATCGTCGGGAGTTCGATAACAGCCCTCGGAGGCGCGTATCTCTCCCTGGCCTATACCTCAATGTGGGTGGAGAATATGACGGCGGGCAGAGGCTGGATCGCGATAGCACTTGTCATCTTCGCCACCTGGCATCCGACAAAGGCCCTGCTCGGGGCTTATTTGTTCGGCGGTGTTATGGCATTACAACTCAGACTCCAGTCGCTCGGCGTAGAAGTATCGTCTCAATTGTTAATGATGTTGCCCTATCTTGTGACACTCGTTGTTATCGTCCTCTTCAATTCGAACGAAAGGTTGAGAAGAAAGATGGGAATCCCCACAAAGATAGGCATTCCGTATTCAAGAGAGGAAAAGGATTAAGAGGAAACGCTCACCATTATTTTCATGATACTCCAACAGAGACCATAAAAAACGGGGAAGCGCGTTTAAAAAACTTCCCCGTTGTTTTTACTCATCTGCTTAATAGCCTATTCATCTTTCAGATACTTGTCAAACCAATCGGTTATCTCTTGAAGCCTTCTGATCCGGTGCAGGGGCATTCCCCCTCTGCTGAGCTCATGGTTCTCCCCCTTGAAGAGGCACAACCTCGCATCCACGCCGTGAAATTTCAATGCCGTGAACATCTGAAGGCCTTCGGGATACCAGCATCGGTAGTCCTCCTCCGAGTGGATGAAGAGCGTCGGGGTCTTTGCGCGGTCGGCGTATTTGAGAGGGGAGCTTTTCCAGAGCTGTTCATGATTATCCCAGGGGGTTGCACCGGCAGACTGGTCCTGAACAAAGTAATAGCCGATATCCGTTGTGCAGAACTTGGAAATCCAGTTGGATATGCTCCTCTGGGAGGCGGCTGCCTTGAACCGGTCGGTCTGACCGATGATCCAGTTGGTCATATAACCCCCGTAAGAGCCGCCTGTCACACCGATTCTTTCCTCGTCGATGAAATCAAATTTATCAACGACGGCTTCGGAAAACTCCATGATATCGTCGTAGTCGATCTCCCCGTATTTTCCACGGATGTCCGCAAATGCATTGCCCTTTCCGTCGCTGCCCCGGGGATTGCAGAAAAAGACTACATACCCGTTAGCGGCCCAGGTCTGCATCTCGTGGAAGAAGATCTCCCCGTAAGCGGTCTTCGGGCCACCGTGAATATCCAGTATTGCCGGATACTGACGATTCTGGTCAAAATCCGGGGGTGTGATGAACCAACCCTGGATATCCGGTTTATCCATTCTCTCGATGTCAAACGGTTCCGGCGGACTGATAACGCGGTCGTTTTGCACCCATTCGTTGAAATCCGACAGTCTCTTTTCTTCCTCATCCTTATAAAGGTATAGTTCCTGTAGTCGCTGTTCACGGAAGGCAATCTCATAAATCCTGTCACAGGAGATGCAGAAATCATCCATAGTTCCCGATAGATCAATGATGTTGTCAAGTTTGCCCTCAGGCGTGATCTTATAGAGATGCGAATGGGCCTTCTTTGTGACGGGGAAATAGACTTCTCCGTTGTATGCTTTCAGGACATGTCCCGAAGAGGGGCCGTAACGGCAGTCTGTGCCCACACTGTTACCAATCGGCAGGTCGAGTTCCGGTGTGATACAGTCGACCGTTTTTTCGGTGGTATTGATCCTGTAAAATTTCGCGTTCTCATTGAGACCGTAAGCCTTTTTATCGGTTCCAATAGAGATCAGTTCCTCGTCGTTTAAAAAGATGACATCCCGGAAGAGCATGTCCCGTTTACCGGTCAGATCCGCCAGGTTGTTATTGTCGTAGTCATAGAGGTAAACACGGTTTCTCAGTTCCATTTTGTTTTTAATGGTGATGGCATTAAAGGCGATCTTCCTGGTTTTCCGGTTCAAATCCATTGTTTCCAGATCTGTGTAGATCCCGGTTATCTTTTCAAAGGTGTCCTTTTCGGTGTCCAGGATAAAGAGTCCGTTCCGTTTACCGTTTATATATCCCATTCCGTTCTGCCAGTATGGAATCTCGTCCAGGACTTCGTAATCCTTCTCCTCTTCCTTTTTCTTCTTGCGGGTTTTAACAGCCTCTTCATCGGGATGAAGCGGGAAGCTCTGGCCTATCTCATAATAACCGGCGATGGCATATTTTCTGAACGGTTCGATCACCTTGATCTCCCCGGCTCTAATGGGAACCTGGAAGGCCTCCAGGGCCTCTCCTCCGTTTATGGCGATCCGGAAAACCCTGGTGGAACCGGGATAATCTTTCTCTTCATCGTCGTTTCGTGTTGAGATGAAGAGAATGGTGTTGTCATCCTCCCAGAAAAATTGCTTCACCTTGTTATCCGTTGTGAGCTGGAACTTCTCATGTGTCTCGCAATCCATGATCCAGATATTCGAATCATAGTCGTTGCTCTCCTCATTCATACGGTGTACGAGGAAGGCTATCTTCTTCTCGGCCTCGTTCTTTCTCAAACCTGAAAGAAACTTGAACGCCAGCATATCTCTCATTTTTATCTTTTCCATTCTTTCTCCTCCTTTTATTCGTTATTCTAATCATAGTTTACCATAGACGGTCATGCGACTGCAGGAAAATCAAATGGTATCTCTTAATGATTATAAAACAAAAAAGGGAGTGAGTCAAAATGAAAAAGAGAATAAGCCGGAAGAGAAGACTATTAGGAGTATCGGTTCTTATTGTTGTCATCGCCATGGTCTTTGTGAGCTGTAGCTCCGTAGAGATCGAAACAGGCTTTGTCGAAGAGCTGACACCAAGGGAGATCATCGACAATGAGCTGCAGTCACTGTCAGACCCGTTTACCTTCATTGATTTCGAAGGCGTTAGCGCCGGACCAAAAGCGGTGGGTTACATGTTCGCAGAGGCACTCACACAAATCCATGTCAGCCCCTTCAAATGGTCCAACGGTATAACAACAAATGGCGGGTATACAGAGGTATCCAACGCCAACATGGCCGATCACATTGGACAGGAGATGTTTACAAACAACGTCAGGCTCAATTTCAAATTCCCCGGGACTCAGAACAAAGTGATCTTTTTCTACGGGGAATACGGCGGCAATATCAACCTCTTAATCAACGGCAACGTGGCTAATCCGGAAAATATGATGGATCTGCACGGGACGTATGTCGGCGGTGTTGAGGTGCTGGTTATCAACAACCCCGTTCCCGGCGGTGTGACCGGCGTCGTATTACTGCGCGGTGTCATCAACGAACTGCAAGTCGGCGGACAGGAATTCTTCATCGATCATCTTGGGTATAAATAAGTTTGATAGGATAAGTATTCCAAAGATAGAAAAAGGACGTCTAATGGCGTCCTTTTTCTATCTTTGGTCAAATTATTTTCTACGGAAGAATAAAGCGCTGACACAAGAATCATTCAGAGAAGGGTTTGATTATACGTAAAATGTTAATAAATTAAGTGCAATATTGGCCATTGCAATTA
>CAZVWW010000012.1:0-33887 GCA_964631265.1 uncultured Thermotogaceae bacterium | reverse complement strand
ATGTATTCACCAACGCAGTTGCAAGACCTTCAACAGCTTCAGCACCAAATTACAATGAAGTATCAACGCTCTTCTTCAAGGCAGTTCACAAGATCATCAGTGGTGAATCCAATGATCCGATGGGGACACTCGAGGAACTCGCACTTGATATTGCAGAAGTAACAGGTTTTGAACCCGTTTTTGAATAAGTCTTAGGTCAAACATACCCCCCTATAACAATAGGGGGGTTCTTTTTTTGGGAGGAATTTAATGATGAAAAAACCAATCGAATGGTGGAAAGGTGCAGTTATTTATCAGATCTATCCGAGGAGTTTTCAGGATAGTAACAAAGATGGCGTTGGTGATATCAGAGGGATTATAAACCGCCTGGATTATCTTGAATGGCTCGGAGTGGATGCCCTGTGGTTATCACCCGTTTTTACATCACCGATGAAAGACTTTGGCTACGATATCAGTGATTACAGAGACATCGATCCTCTCTTCGGTAATCTTGAGGATTTCAAACTTCTCGTGAAATCAGCTCATGAAAAGGATATAAGAGTCATAATAGACCAGGTTTACAATCACACCTCCGATCAACATGAATGGTTTAAAACATCCAGAGAATCAAGAGATAACCCCAAAGCTGACTGGTATGTCTGGGTGGATGGAAAAAAAGGAGAGCTTCCCAACAACTGGTTGTCTTATTTTGGTGGTCCGGCCTGGGAATGGGATGAAAAACGCCAGCAGTATTATCTCCACCTCTTCGTGAAGGAGCAGCCCGATTTGAATTGGAGAAATCAAGAGGTTCAGGACGAGATCATGGATACGATGCGATTCTGGCTGGATCTCGGAGTGGACGGCTTCCGGTTCGATGTTGTGAATATGTTTTTTAAGGATGATAGATTGCGAAACGATCCAAGGATTGAGGGCGAAAACTCAAACGTCGATTACAGAAACTATTACCGGGTCTTTGAAAACGATCGACCTGAGACACTGCTTGCAATTGAACGAATGAATGATGTCATCTCGGAATACAACGATATCCTGACCATTGGTGAGGTTGGTTCTCCCATGGGGACACCCGCCTATTTTGAATACACCAAACCGGGAAGACTGGATCTGGCCTTTAACTTTGAATTCAAAGAGATTGATGAACTGAAGGCATCAACGTATAGAGATAAGATTAAAGAAACAGAACGGATCTTCAAGAACATCTCATGGCCGAGTTATGTACTGGGCAATCACGATTCGCCCAGGTTTCCGCAGATGTACAGGGACAACAAACACAAAACCAGGATCACAAAACTCCTGGCAACGATGCTTCTGACATTGAGGGGGACCCCCTTTATTTATTATGGGGAAGAGATCGGCATGGATGAGGTCGAGATACCCTATGACCGGATTGTAGACCCGGCAGGAAAATACTATTGGCCGAACTGGAAAGGAAGAGACGGCGCAAGAACCCCAATGCAGTGGGATAGCTCCGAACACGCCTCTTTTTCAGAAACAGAACCCTGGCTTCCTTTATCTGACGATTACAAGGAGAACAATGTGAATACTCAAAAAGATGATAAGCGTTCCATTTTGAATTACTACCGAAAACTGATACGAATCAGAAAAAACTCAGAAGATATTAAATGGGGGACGTTAAAACTCATCGAAAGTGACAACAATTCTTTACTGATATATAAAAGGCAATATGAAGAGGACATCATCGTTCTGTTGAATTTTTCCTCAGAGAAAACGCCCTTGGATAGAGAGCTTGTTTCAGGCTACAGGCCGTTGTTGTCTAATATGGAAAAGAGTGATTTGAAACTGATCGATTATATGGGACCTTACGAAGCAAGGATAATGAAAAAAAACTGAAGGGGGGATACAGATGATCAAAGGGGTAATATTCGATCTTGACGGTGTAATAACCGATACAGCCGAATACCATTTTCTCGGCTGGAAAAAGATGGCTGAAGAAGAGGGGTTGTATTTTGACAGAAAGATCAACGAAAACCTCCGGGGTGTTTCTAGACTGAGATCACTTGACATTATACTGGAAAACAACAGTGTTGAGTTAACAGATGAGAAAAAAGAAGAACTGGCAGAAAAAAAGAACCGGTATTACAGAGAATCGCTGGATCTTATTTCGGAAAAAGACTATCTTCCCGGTATAAAGGCGTTGATTCTTGAGATGAGAAGTCGGAATGTCAAAACAGCCATCGCCTCAGCAAGCAAGAATGCCAAGACAGTGGTTAAGAATCTCCGTGCAGAAGATCTGTTCGAGTTCATTGCTGATGGTTACAGCGTAACAAATACAAAACCCGAACCGGATCTCTTCTTGTTTGCTGTAAAATCACTCGGTTTAAAAGCAGATGAATGTGTGGTTGTCGAAGATGCCAGGGCAGGTGTTGAGGCAGCCAACAAAGGAGGTATCCATTCAGTCGGTATCGGCCCTGAAGAAAGGGTTGGAGAAGCAGAGTTGAGATATGACGTCACGTCTGAAATGAATGCAGATGAGATACTAACTCTCGGGTAACTGGAGTGATTGAATGAGTCATGAAATAAGAGAAGGCTTAAAAACAGAAACAGGTTGGGAATTGATTGAGACAAAATATCAGAGAGACCAGGCGATTAATTCCGGTAGTTTGTTTATGATGGGGAACGGCTATTTGGGATACCGGGGGACTTTTGCCGAAGATACCAAAGCGGATTACACCGGTTGTTTTGTGACCGATACCTGGGATAATGCCGACGGTAAATGGGAAGAGGTTTGTAACGTTCCAAATGCTCTTTCCACCAGGCTGTTTGTAGACGGCGAAGAGATCACCGTTAAAACCGGCGGGCTGGATGGTTTTAAAAGAAAGTTGAATCTGGAAAACGGTGTGAACACCATTGAATATACGAAAACCCTATTAAACGGTAAGAAGGTGAGTCTTCGGGAGGAAAAGTTTGCCAGTTTGGCTAACATTCATCATGTCCTGATGAGATATTCATTCTCTGTTTCAGAAGAGGCAGATATCAAACTGATAACCGGGATAGATGGAGACGTATGGGATTTAAACGGAAGACATTTAAACACACTGGAAAAGGGATTGCAAGACTCAAGCCTCTTTTTCAGCTCTGAAACCCGGGAGAAAGGTCAAAAGATCGATATCGTTGAAACAGTAAGTTTTGCCGGAGATAATGCCCCTGACATGAGAATTGAAGAGGAAAAAGACCGGATATTCAGACACTATACGTTTAAGATCTCAAAAGATCAGCCTTTTATTATGGAAAAAGGAATGATTATCTACCATTCCAATGATGTTGAAGCGCCTTTCAATAATGCCCTGAACGATGCAAAAAAAATAGATTTCGACGGGGAAAAGCAACTCAGCGTTAAAGAATGGAAAGAGAAATGGAACAGATACGATGTCCTCATCGAGGGGAATATATTAGATCAGGTTGCGTTGAGATTTAACACCTATCAGAGTGTTATTGCAACACCTACACATGACACGCTGCCCGTCGGAGCAAGAGGACTCTCATGCCAGGCCTATCAGGGAGCCGCTTTCTGGGATCAGGAGATCTTTAATCTGCCAATGTATCTTTACACCGATCCCCATGTTTGCCGGAACATACTGAATTACAGATATAAGACGCTTGACGGGGCGAGAGGCAAGGCCAGGAGACTCGGTTATGAAGGCGCCTATTATGCCTGGATCAGTGGTAAAACCGGAAAGGAGCTGTGTCCGGATTTCTTCTTTAAAGATGTCATAACGGGCAGACCGATCCGGAACCATTTCAACGATTGGCAGATCCACATATCGCCTGATATCGCTTATACCATATGGCTTTACTACCGTGTCTCAGCTGACTGGGCTTTCATCGTCAAACACGGCGCTGAAATCATCGTTGAGATTGCCCGTTTTCTATCATCGCATGCAGTGTATAAACCACGAAAAGATCGATACGAATTTGTCAAGGTTCAAGGCCCCGATGAATACCATGAGAATGTTGATAACAACGCTTTCACGAATTATCAGGCGTCCTTTACCATGGAAACCGCTACTACAATCATTAAAAAGATGGAAAAAGACAACCCGGCAGAATACAAGGTGATGAAGGAGAAAATAGAGCTTGAAGATTGGGAGATTACACTATTCGAAGACATGAAAAGCAAGATTTACACCCCTGAACCGGACAAAGCAGGTATCATCGAACAATTTGACGGTTATTCCAAGCTTGAAAGAGTCATACCTGTTGAGAAGATCAAAGAACGTTTGATAAAGGAAGATGAGTATTATGGCTGGCCGAACGGAATTGCGGTTTTTACCCAGGCCATCAAACAGGCGGATGTCATTCAGCTTCTTAATATGCATCCCAGTCACTTTGATAAAGAGATTATCAGGAAAAATTACGATTATTACGAACCCCGGACCCTTCATTTCTCATCTTTGAGCCCTTCGGCTTATTCTCTGACAGCGGCAAGGATTGGTTATACAGAAGAGGCCCACAAGAACTTTGTGAAATCGGTTAACATTGATCTGAAGAACACAAATGAGCCCATCAGCGGCGGGACGTTTATCGGCGGCATACACACAGCGGCAGCAGGAGCCGCCTGGCAGATGGCCACGATGGGGTTCATGGGATTGGGAATTGATGAGAACGGGATCCCGGAAATCAACCCGGCCCTTCCCGAAGTCTGGAAAAGTGTGGCATTCTTCCTGAATTTCCGGGGCAATGAGATGCGTATCAGTTCCGATAACAAGACCGTTTGGATCACTGTCTATCATAAAGTTTCCGATAAGCTGAGACTAAAGGTTTGCGGAGCCCGATATGAGCTAATAGAAGGAATTAATGAAATCAGTATTTAGGGGCTGCTGAATAACCCATAACACTTGCCCAAACCTCGCTCCCTCTCCCCCGGGTCGGAGCGAAAAATCAACCAAATACGATCCCCGGGGTATTTTCCGATTCTTTACAGAGTTGTGATATTCAACCCCGGACCATTGGCATCATCTGTTGACTTGGATGTCAATGCATGGTTTTCCGGAGGTTTCGAGAAATCAGGAGGACAAGTCCCTTGATTATGAATGCGTAATCCAGGGACCTGTCCTCCTGATTTCCTTCCCCCTGTAATAACCGCTTTACCTCTTCCGTCTTTTCTTATCGTAAACTCACGAATATTTTTTTGGAGGTGCGAATTATGAAAAGACTTGCTTTATTCTTAGTACTGGTTTTATTGTCGCTTTCAGCTTTTTCCTTTGTTAATGAAGATTATGAATCACCTGTTGTAAACGTTGTGAATGCAACGGCTGACTCAGTTGTCAAGATTGATGTTGAACGAAAGGTTAAAGTTTCAACCGATCCGTTTATGGATGAATTTTTCAGAAGGTTCTTTGGAGAGAGACCCAGTCCATTTGGCGGGGAAAGAAGCCAGGAATCACTGGGCTCAGGCTTTCTCTTTGATGAAGAAGGCCACGTTCTTACAAATGAGCATGTGGTTCAGAATGCCGATAAGATAAAGGTCACCTTGTTGGACGGAACTGTTTATGATGCCGAATATATCGGCGGCGATTCGGAGATGGATATCGCAATCCTTAAGATCAACGGGGTGGAGAATAACGAACTGCCTCATCTTCAGTTCTCTGATTCAAAGAATCTTCAAATTGGACAGACTGCAATTGCCATTGGTAATCCTCTGGGATTCAAACATACCGTCACAACCGGAGTTGTCAGTGCACTTGAAAGACAGATACCTAAACCGGACGGGTCGGGTTATTACCGTAATCTGATTCAAACAGATGCTGCAATCAATCCCGGTAACAGTGGGGGTCCCCTGCTGAATATCCATGGAGAAGTCATTGGGATTAACACGGCTATTGTCAATCCGATGGAGGGGACGAATCTTGGCTTTGCCATACCGATCAACGATGTCAAGATATTCATTGATGATCTCATTAAATTCGGAGAACTGAAAAAGCCTCAACTCGGCGTAAGGATAATGAACATTGATGAGAACACCAAAAATGCTCTTGGACTTGAGTCAACTGACGGTGCTCTTGTTGTGGAAGTTGAACCGGGATCCCCTGCTGATAAGGCCGGTATCAAACCCCAGGATATTATCCTGGAATTTAACGGGGAAAAAGTTAAAAACATCGATCAACTTTCGTCAATGATCAGGCGGCAGGAGATCGGTCAATACGCTAATGTGAAGATCGACAGGAATGGTGAACAGATGAATATTAACGTAGAGCTAAAAGCCGCTCCTGAAAAAGAAGAGGAAACAATGAACCAAGACCAGGAAGACGTCGTGGTCAAAGATTCACAGAAGTCCGCTCTACTGGGGTTTTCAGTCAGTAATTTGAATACTCAATTAAGAAAGCAATATGAAATTCCCGAAGAGGTTAAAGGTGTTCTGATCACCGAAGTTGATCAAAATAGCTATGCCTACAGAATGGGTCTTCGTAAAGGAGCAGTACTGATGTCCATCAACAGAAATCAGATTGATGGTATACAGAAATTTGAGGAAATCACCTCATCCCTGAGTTCGGGGAACTCTGTTGCCCTTTATGTATATGTTCCCGGACAGGGTTCATTGATGCTCTCGTATCCCTTGCAATAATCAACAAAGGCCGCTTCAAAAGGCGGCCTTTTTTAGTGACAAATGTCTTATATCGTGATATAATTAGACACTAACAAAACTAAAAGGAGGATTAAACATGAAAAAACGACTGTTTTTAACCATTTTGATGATAATGGTCATTTCTTTTGTTTTTGCTCAATCGAATCAGATTCAGCCGAGAAAGATCATTGTTGTTCCGGACGAACCCTCGAACCTTGAGGCTTCAATTAATGTTGACAGAGGAGAGGGAAGCGTTTATCAACCGGGTGAATTAATATCGATCCAGTTTCGAACAAACAAGGATGCCTATGTTGTTATATACGATATCATGCCAAATGGCAATACCCATATTCTTTTTCCCAACAGATATGAAAAAGATAACTTTGTCCCGGCCAATACAACAAGGGAGATCCCCCGCGGGTATAAGTTGAAACTGGGGAATGATACCGGAAAAGAGTATTTACAGATAGTGGCCAGCACAAAGCAGTTTGCAAAATACAATGCCTGGACACAGAGTTTTTCGTCTTCCCCCTTCCCGATGGTCACGAAAAATGCCGAATCAGACTTGAAAGCATACACAAGAAGTATTATCGTCGAACCGGATAATAATGTGCCTGAATGGACTTCAAACACCACTTTTTTCTATGTGGGACAGTCCCCCAAAAACGGAACAGTTAATTTCAGAACAAATCCGTCAGGAGCCGCCATTTGGCTTGACGGAAACTGGATAAACAAATCCACCCCTTATAAAAACACACTTGCCGAGGGTTATCACTATGTCCGGTTTTATAAAAACGGTTACAAGATGCATGAAGAGGATTTTTATCTGTCAGCTGGAGGCTTTCAGCAGATTGATGTCAATCTCACCCCTCTGACAACCCAGTATGGTAAGTTGACAGTGAACTCCCTGCCACCCAATGCGTCGGTCTACCTTGATGGCAATCTAAAGGGAAAGGCTCCAATGACAATCAACAATATCACCCCGGGCAATCACACACTTGAATTACATCTGTCTGGATACAACGATGCCAAACAGGACTTCTACCTGAATCCCGGAGAGCATAAGAATGTTACCGTCACCATGTCTCAACAGGTTTCCAAGGGAACTGTTAATATCAATACCTATCCCACGAGAACCAATGTCATTATTGACGGTCAAAGTTACAACAACACCACGGGTCAGGTTCAAGTGCAGTTAAATAGCGGAACGCATAATCTAAATGTTTCTGCACAGGGCTATGAATCAAAATCCATGCAGTTCAACCTCAACCCCGGGGAGTTCAAGCAGATCAACGTACAGCTTCAGAGCGCAATGAGCAATATTAATATCTATTCAAATCCTTCCAATGCCAGAGTGTATGTTGACGGCAATGACACCGGGTATTACACAGGAAGAACCTTCACCCTGTCCCCGGGTTATCATCAGATAAAGATTACGAAGCAGGGATACAGAGAATGGACGACAACGGTCAATCTCAATCCGGGAAAGAACAACGATCTGACAGCCAATCTTGTTTCACTGAAGGGTACTGTCAGCATGAACATACCTACAGACTGTAAATTGTTTATTGATGGAAACATGGCTCAGGAACTTTCAGGCGGTAGATCTTACAATTTTGAACTGGCTCCGGGCATCCATGAGTTCGTTTTTATCAAATCCGGCTATTACATCTATTCTGAGAGAATAAACGTTAGCCAGGGCGGTAACTACAGTATTAATCCCATCTTGAACAGTATTCAATGATTTGGTATTCAGATAAAAAAAGGGCTTAACGGCCCTTTTTTTAATGGATACAGCCATTACTTGCAATTCATGCCGCTTATCATGTATGATAGATGTAAGATGCATTTTCGTTGAAAAACAGATATACAGCCAATATCATTTTTTTAATTGCTTGAAATATGATATAATTGCGTCAGAGAGCAAAATCGAACTTATTTACAGGGGGCGAAATGAATGAACAAAAAAGAGTTAGTTTCAAAATTGGCATCAGAAACAGACATGACACTTAAGGACTCCGAAAAAATGCTTAACGCCTTTATCAATGTTGTAGAAGACGAACTCGGAGACGGTGGCAATGTTAGACTGGTAGGCTTTGGCAGTTTTGTTGTTAAAGAGAGAGCCGCAAGGAAGGGTGTAGACCCAAGGACCAAGAAGCCTATCGACATCCCTGCAAAGAAAGTACCTAAATTTGTTCCGGGTAAGCAACTGAAGGAAAAAGTACTTTAAAGCAAAAAAAAGGGGATAGGTGTTAAACAATTAAACCTCCGTTATCGGAGGTTTTTTTATATGGTACAATATAAATGAACCAGTTAAACTTGATTATAAAAAGGGTGTTGCTATGCCCATAAAATTCGGGAAACGATTAGAGAAACTTGATGACCGGGAACTCATAAAGAAGAGAAAGAAAATAGGCGAAAGAGAGTTTTGGGAGGAAGTCTACAGAAGATACGGACGCTATCTCAAAGCGGTGATCAGTTATAAATATCCTGATTTCAGTGATATGGCTGAGGATATTGTGCAGGAAACTTTTTTAAGAATGGCGTTTGAAGACCTTTCTAGAGTGAAAAACCTGAAAGCATTTCTGGCAACGACGGCAGCGCATATATCCATTGATAAGCATCGAAAGAGAAATGCCAAGAAACGGGCGGACTCCAATACAGTGGCCCTCGATGCGGAGATGGGTAGTGAGGGGGACAATTCATTTCTCGAAATCACCGAGAATGAAAAATCTGATAATCCACAGGATATGGCCATCGAAGAGATGAAGATCGATGAGTACAGAAAGATCCTCGACAAGTTGCCGGATGATTGTAAAAAGATGTTGCTTTACTCTGCGGAAGGGTTAAAGTACAAAGAGATCTCAAAGATTATGGAAATCCCCATAGGAACTGTAGGCACTAAGTTGCTAAGATGCAGGAAAAAGCTGAAAAAGATTCTTGAAAAAGAAGAGAAATACTATACGCCATCAGAGGCTAACAATGAAAAAAAATGACGTCTGGATCCCGGTGGACGAGTCGTCATTTAGAGAAAAAGGATGGAAGGAACTTGATGTCATACTCATAACGGGTGATATCTATGTTGATCATCCCTCTTTCGGAGTGGCAATAATTGCCAGAATCCTCATGGATATGGGGTTGAAGGTTCTTGTTCTGTCCCGGCCCGGTTCTGCTGAAGAACTCAAAAAATATCCTTCACCAGGATACTTTGTCGGCATCACATCCGGCAATGTAGATTCGATGGTTGCCAATTACACCGCATCGGGAAAACGCAGAAAGAACGACTTTTACGCCTATCCGGATTCAGCGCCGCGGCCTGACAGGGCTGTGATTGTCTACTGTAATTGGGTCAAGCGTGCCTTTAAGGGGACCCCGGTTGTACTGGGCGGTATTGAAGCCAGCTTGAGAAGATTTGCCCATTATGACTGGTGGCAGGACAAAGTGAGACATTCCATTCTCCTGGATTCGAAAGCCGATCTGTTACTGTATGGAATGGCGGAGAAGGCCCTGATATCGCTGACAAAACTCCTGAATCGAAACGTTCCGTTCGAAAGCATTAAGCATTTACCCGGGACGGCCTATATTGCAAATGGAACTAAGGAAACGCCCGCTGATGGGCTTGAAATTCCCTCTTACAAAGAGGTTTCGACTGATAAAAAGGCATATGCAAGGGCATTTAAAGCGTTTTATCGATCGGCCAATTCTATCAATGGCAGACCGTTGATACAAGCTGACAAGAACCGTTATCTCGTTCAAAATCCACCGTCCGGACCACTTTCATCGGAAGAAATGGATTATATCTATTCTCTGCCTTATAACAGGGAACTCCATCCAAACCTCAGGAGAAAAATCAGTTTGAAATCATATGAATCCATCAAATCATCCATCACGTCTCACAGGGGATGTTACGGTGAGTGCAACTTCTGTGCCATAACCATCCATCAGGGAAGAACGGTTCAAAGCAGGAGTATCAAGTCAGTTGTCGAGGAAGCGCAGATTGTATCTTCCTCATCGTCATTTTCAGGTTATATCTCAGATGTCGGCGGTCCAACGGCCAATATGTACGGTTATGAATGTGAAAAAAAGAGGCATACGTCTCCCTGTGTTGAGAAAAGATGCCTTTATCCTTCGGTGTGTAAGAGTCTTGGAGTAGATCACGGTCAGTATTTACAACTACTGAAAAGAGTCGGAGACCTTCCCAATGTTAAAGGCGTCTTTGTTTCATCGGGGATTAGACCGGATTTAATCTATGCTGACAAAACAAATGGAAAAAACTTCCTCTTTCAGTTAGTGAGCTCTTATACGTCGGGACTTCTAAAGCTGGCCCCCGAACACTTTTCAAATAAGGTTCTGGAACGTATGGCAAAACCTTCATTTGACAGTTTCAGCAAAATGTACGATGATTTTTATAAGATCTGCAAAAGCGTTGGGAAGGAACAATATATTTCAGCTTATATCATGGTTGCCCATCCGGGCGAGACAAAACAGGATAATCTATATTTGAAGGAGATGATGAAGCGATATTTCCCGAAAGTCGCTCAGCCTGTACAGATATTCACACCGACACCTTCGACTGTCTCAACCACAATGTATTACACCGGTCTCGATCCTTTTTCGTTGGAAGAGGTGTGCAGTGAAAAGAAGATGGCCGTAAAAAAAGAATTTAAACGGCAACCACATATCAGAGAACAACCATACAAAAAGAAACCGAAAAAAAAGAGGCGAAAGTCATAACAACAAAAGAGAGACTTTCAAAGAAAGCATTTATCTTCATTACGGGAGGATGGAAGTATGAAAGCACTGGTTAAAGAAAGAGCAGAAAGGGGATTTGTCCTGAAAGATATGCCGGTTCCAAAGGAACTCAAGGATGATGAAGTGCTGATAAAAGTCAAGTACGCATCAATCTGCGGAACAGACCTTCATATCTATCAATGGAACGAATGGGCACAAAACAGGATAAAGACCCCGCAAATCGGAGGCCATGAATTTTCCGGAGAGGTTGTTGAAACCGGTAAAAACGTCCGGCTGGTTGAAAAGGGGGATTTTGTCTCAGCTGAAACACATATCCCCTGTGGGAAATGCCGGCAATGCAGGACCGGTAACATGCATATCTGCAATGACATGAGTATCCTTGGAGTTGACAGAGACGGTGTTTTTGCAGAATATGCCAGAGTTCCCGAATGTGTTTTATGGAAAAACAGTGATGATCTGCCACAACATCATGCATCTGTTCAGGAACCGCTTGGAAACGCGGTTTTCACTGTTAACAGTGGCGATGGTGTTTTCGGAAAAAGTGTACTGATTACCGGAGCGGGTCCCATTGGAATAATGGCCATTCAGGTATCAATGGCAATGGGGGCAGGACCTGTTATTGTCAGCGAAATCAAGGATTTTCGTATTGAGATGGCAAAACAAAATGGAGCCGACTATGTGATCAATCCCTTGAAAGAGAATGCACTTGAAAGAATTATGGATATAACAGACGGGGATGGTGTGGGGGCTGTCATGGAAATGTCGGGAAATGAATCAGCCTTCAATCTGGGGATGGACTCCGTAATGCCCGGCGGCCATATATCAATCCTCGGAGTCTTTGACAAAACTGTTGAACTCAACATCAACGAGGGTATCTTCAAGAATGTATCCATGTATGGCATAACGGGTCGAAAGATGTTCAAAACCTGGTATGAGTTATCCAGCCTGATTAATCATAAGAGAATCGACCTGGATAAGGTTATTACAGATGTCCTTCCTTTTGACAAATGGGAGGAAGGGTTCAAAAAAATGGAAGAGGGAACATGCGGAAAAGTCGTTTTAGAACTTCCAACGGAAGAAAAAGAAACAGTTTAAACAATAAAGCGCGTCATAACCATCACGCTTATTCGATTAAAAAAAGGGTAATCCTTCTCGGGATTATCCTTTTAGCTATCTTTGTCCTCCTCATCTGGCGGTTCTATTATCTTCAGATACAGCAATCTGAATTTTATTTGGACACATTCGACGCGATGCGTCTCAAAAGAGAAAGAGTACCCGCTTACCGGGGCAATATTTATGACCGGAACAACGAACTCCTTGCCTATACTCGGGTCAAGCGTTTTGTGGATATTGGGGAAACGTTCAAGGGACTTTACGGAAACACCAGAGAAGCACTGATAATGGAAATATCAGATCTCACCGGCTTTTCAAACCTTGAGATTTCAGAATCCATTTCTTCCGGTCAGGATATTCCAATCCGGCCGGATATTTCAGTTTCCAATCCATCCATTGAGATTGTTTACCATTTCAATAGAGTTTACAATTTTAATGGAAGTATCAGTCATGTCATCGGTTATCTGAATGAAGGATTCCAGGGTGTGGCGGGCGTTGAAAAAACGTATAATAACTCCCTGAACGGGACGGAAGGTATCAAACAGACTGAGATCGATGCCAAGACCCGGCAACTAAAATACAACTGGCTAAGAAAACCCGAGAAAGGGAAGAATTTGCATCTTTCAATTGATGTTCATCTCCAGAATTATATTGAAGGCCTTCTGAAAGAGTTTGACAATCCTTCGATCGCCCTTGTTTCTGATCCGGGAACAGGGGAAATTCTATCGATGGTCTCTTTACCCAGCTATGAGAGCTCAATAATGACGCAAAGTATGACAGATGAAAAATGGCAGACCATCCTGGGGGATGAAAGAAAGCCCTTTCTAAATCGAACAATTGCCAGTGCTTACAACCCGGGGAGTCTGATAAAGCCATTTATGGCGCTCTCAAGTCTGGCTGAAAATGAAAGGGAAGTTCATACAAAAATCACCGACAGGCTCTTCTGTGAGGGTTTTTTAGAGATAGAGTCGAATATGGGGACCGACCCATACAGATATAAAGACTGGAAAGAAACAGGGCACGGAACGATGACCCTTTTCTCGGCTATAAAGGAATCATGCAATGTTTATTTTTATCATCTCGGTATGGACCTGGGAATAGACTGGCTTAAAGAGATCTCAGATCAGATTGGTCTGGCCGGTCAATCGGGAATAGAACTCCCCGGAGAGATAGACGGTATCTACCCTTCTGTTGACTGGAAGAAGGACAGACTTGGTGAGAGATGGTATCTTGGTGATACAATCCTGACATCGATTGGACAGGGCTATCTTCAGCTCACACCTGTTGAATTACTCAAACTCTTTGAATTAGTAGCACAGGAAGGGGAAAAAAACAGAAGTACGATCATATCAAATCCATTCACATTGCCCGGACAATACATCAAACTCGAAAAGGGGAACTGGACATATCTTAAATATGCAATGAATGCAGTTGTTCACCAACCGGGCGGGACAGCGTATTCGGCATTTTATGATGCGGACTATTCGGATAATCTGGCCGGTAAGACGGGTACAGCTGAAACGCAGAAAGAAGGAGTATATAATGCCATGTTCGGTGGGTTTTATCCTCTCAAGAACCCTGAGTACTGTGTCATTGTCCTCCTTGAGGGAGCAGGGTACGGCGGTCAAAATGCTGCCCCTGTTGCAAGAAAGATCTTTGATTATCTTCTGTTAAATGATGCAATCACCCAATAAAATGTTTGCTCAGATAATCAGCCAGTATGGCACCGGGGATACTGCTGTACCGTTCGTAATTATCGTTGAAGTCCTGTTGGGTCTTACCGTCGCTTTTGTCCAGAATTACCTTGATTGAAACAAACGAGCAATCGTTTGCCTTTGCAACTTTTGCGATTACTGCTGAGTCCATATCAAGGGCCAGTGCCCGGTATCTGTTGTAGAGATCGTCTCTGACCTCTTTGTTTTCGAGGATTCGGTCTCCGGAGATGATCTTTCCGATTCGGACCTTTGAGTAGTTGCTTTTTATATCCTTAATAAGTTCAAGGTCACCGGCAACTGCGGGATTCTTTTCTCCTTTTCTTAGGATCTTATCGTATTCATGGAAAGCCTCACCCAATATGACCGATCCAATCTCAGTTTCGTCTGTCATTGCCCCGGCTCCGGAGACTAAAAAGATGTTCTTCACCTCATACTCATCCAGGAGCTTCTGTGTGATATAGGCCGATTCCACCTTTCCAAAGATTCCAGACGTTAGAACAACCTCATTTCTGCCAAGAAGCCCTCTCATAACATGCCTTTGAAATATCTCTTTTTCTTCAAAAGACACCGTGCTCTCCTGGACAGGATCCAGTTCACTTTCAAAGACGCTCATGATTAGTATCATTTTATCCCTCCGGGAAAAGATGCTTTTTTCACTTAATAACGGTTTTTTAATGGTGTGCTCAGCGGGACTTGAACCCGCAGCCTTTGGATCCGGAATCCAACGCTCTATCCAATTGAGCTACAAGCACATATTTTTATCTGCTGAAAAGGCAAAACGATAATCGATCAGGTTTTCCGGTTTTTGCTTATGGCGTTCTTTTGAAAAGAAATAGGGATGAAGCTCATAAATCAACCATTTCGACGAAAAGTTTTTCAACAGTTCGAAGATACCTTCTGCACCTAAGCAATATAACGTGATGATCTCATTTTGGTTTATTGTATCATATCTTCGCAGACAATTACTTATCTCTGCTTCATCCAATTTCCGGTTGTGATATCTGAATGTCCACGAAGCACCGTTGATATAAGTCAATGCGATATTTCTTGCGCTTTCAGCATCCACAAGTTCTTTGCTCTTTTTTGCGTTCTTTCCCCTTTGTCTTAAACCTGCAAGAGAGACTGATGTTGTGTATCGTTCATCCACCAGGTAAACCGGGAGATCAACCTCTTCATCAAGTCTTTTAACAAAAGCCACAGCCTTATCGGTTGCCGGGGTGAAGCTCATATCCTTTTTCAGTGGTAATCCCGCTATTAAAAGATGCGGGTTCGTTTTTTTTATTAGTGTAGAGATTTTTGTTATCAAACTCTTGCCGTTAATCAGATACCCTTTTGCGAAGGCCATATTAAGACGCCGGTCCCCGACTGCGTATCCGATTCTTTTGTCTCCGTAATCAAATGCCAGTAAATCCATCTACCTACAGTGACTGAAACTGAAAATCCAAAGCACATTGTTTCAACAGGACGCTCTTTATCGGTGTTATCCCGGTTGCTTCGAATTCCTTTTTAATGACTTTTAAATCCTTTTCTCTGACTGCAATAGATAGCGACGAAGCTGCAAAAACCTTTTTCGGCGTTGTAATAATCTTTGCAAAACATCCTTTGCCCTTGATCAAAGCAAATGCCCGGTTCATTTCCTTGTAGTCAACAAAAACCATTAATGCATCCAGTTCATCTGCAGCTATTAGTTTCGTTTGCAATACTAAAGCACCTCCGCTTTATCCCGACAGTGGAAGAGTAGGGTGATCGATCAATGTCAGAACCCGTCTCCCGCTCTTTTGAATGAAGTAATCTATATAATTTTCAATGATCTTTCTGTCTATACAGTTTTCTTCCATTTTCAACGACAATTTGAGTTTTTTGATTAATCTGTTTTCATCTTTATCGATTATCTCCTGATTGTCGGTCATCCCGATATCGTTCAAGACTTCTTTGATTAAAAACCATTTGTCCTCATGGAGCAGGTTCAACTTTTTGCCCTTGTTTTTCAAATCTTCCACTTTATTCAATCCGTTCGAACATCCAAGCTTCACCATCGGTATTATATCACTTTTGGACGGTAATATGTCAAACGTTTCCCTCTTTCTCTCAGTTGCTGCTATACGATCGAAGAGCAGATGGAAAATCGGAGTTGCCTTTCTCCTGTCAACCGGATTTGAGATGGAGAGGACATCAAGCGGCGTTTTTGGCGGTTCTAACAGGCAGATGTTGGCATTCTTTGGGAATTGAATGGTTCCGCCAATCTCATAAGTGGTGATGAAGAGTTTAACCTTGGAAACGGAGATCAGTTCTTCGATACGCGTCCTCTGAAACGACTTCAAAGTGGAATTGTAAAAGACCACTTCGCCGTTTCTGAAATAGTCAGAAAGACTGTTGCCAAGAACGCGTGTCAGTTCAATGGTTTTTTCATTCGATTGTACAAATACTGCGACAAAATCCCCGTTATGAACCAGTTGAGAGATGTACTTAACAGGATTTTTATTATCTCTTCTGTCAACAAGGCCTCTTTTGTGTCTTTTTGAATGCTCGATAATCAATCTTTCTATTCCAAAGTATTGTTTGATTAAGTCCTTTTTGTCTTTAGAGATCTCACCACCAAGAACGGTGAGGTTCTTATTTGTGTCTTTTTTAACGGCCTTTGTAAGGTCTTCAACCATCTCTTTCTCAATCAGAGATTGATTAAAGAGATGTTCCATATCCAGAAAGATGCGGTTTTCAATGCTGTTGAGGCGCTCATGGTTCTTAAGAAATTCAGTTATTGTTGTAAAAATACAGGCTGCATTGAGATCATTTGTCTCATCCGTTAAAAACTGTGTTGTGATGGAACTGAATCTTCTGATAGAATTAATCCGGTGTTTTTGGAATAATTTGGAAGGGGTTATCACCAGTGTTTTCTCGCCTCTTTCGATGGCGTTGATAATCTTTAAGAGGAGGATCAGTTCTTGAACCAGTAATGAAGCGAATATTCCGGTCGGTTCTTCCTGATAGATCTTTTCTGAAAAAGAGGGATATTTTGAGAATAATTTGTGTGTTAATTCTTTTTTAAGAACGGCAAGGTCCTGCTTTCGATGTGTCAGATCTTGTTTTTCCCAGTCTTCAATGAGCCCGAAGACGAAACTCTTATCGTCCTCTTCTTCTTTGAATGAGGGATCGATAAAGAAATTGATATCCTTTACAAAAATCTGATTCTGCTTCGTTCCATAATGCCATATTGTCTTCAGATTCCCGACAACATCGCATCTCAGAAGGTTGGGTCGTATATATCTGAATTCTTCTATCTTCTTGGCCTGATTAAAGGCTATGGAATCCACAAAGTGTCGCCCTTTTTTTAGAATCATTCTCATGTGCTGCATTCTTGATCCCATTAGCTTCAGTTTCTCTATCGAAAGATTCTTCAGAAGAAAAACAGGCTCGTGATTTGACTGCCCGAACGGCTTGAGCTTGTCAAGGATGTTGAGCATGGCATCACTTATTTCCGGAATGCTGACTTCAGCATCTATGAATATCTTTGAGTTAAAGGCATCACTGCCATAGTACTTGTAGAAACTGTAGGCCAGATCCTCTCTCAGTCTGTCAATATTATCAGCACTTATCGTAAAACCGGCCGCCATCGGATGACCGCCGAATTCCTCAAAATTATCGGCAACACTGGAGAAGAGATCCATGATATTGACCTGTTCAATACTTCTGGCCGATCCTCTTCCGATGTTTTCTTCATCAATTGAGATCATCAGTGTTGGTTTATAGTACTTTGCCGTCAGTCGCGAGGAAACAATCCCGATGACTCCCGGATGCCACCCCTTTTTTGCCAATACCAGGACGGGCGCTTCCGCGATATCCGGATTCTGTTGTATCATTTTTTCGGCTTCAAGATAGATCGAGTTCTCAATGGATTGCCTCTTATGGTTCTGATTCATCAGGTGATTGGCAAGTTTGTTGGCTTCGGCGGGATCCTCGGTTATCAAGAGTCTGAGAGCGGTCTCGGCACTACTCAATCTCCCCACTGCATTTAATTTTGGGGCGATCTTAAAGCCGATATCATGTGTTTGAAGGTGTTCAAGCTCGATTCCGGAGATCTTCATGAGTTTTTTTAAACCCACTCTTTTAGTTTTTGCGAGATAAGGAATTCCCCGCCTGACAATCAGGCGGTTTTCACCAAGGAGAGGTACGATATCAGCGACAGTTCCAAGTGTTACGAGGTCAAGATATTCATTCAGTTCTATGGGGTTTCCCAGCTTAGTCAATAATGCATCCATGACTTTGAAGGCAACTCCCACACCTGCCAGCCCCTTGAAAGGATAGTGGTCATCAGGTCTTTTAGGATTGACAACCGCTTCCGCTTCGGGAATCTTATCCTGCACATCATGATGATCTGTAATCATCACTTTGAATTTTAAGAAATTAGCATACGCTACCTCTTCAAATGAGGTGATCCCGCAATCGACCGTGAGAATATTCTTGATGCTTTTGTTAAAAAGCTCCATAATGGCCACTTTGCTAACACCATAGCCCTCTTCCAGCCTTGTGGGAATATAGTATTCAACATCCCAACCCAGTCTCTTGAGAATTGAATAAACGAGTCCGGTCGATGTCACACCATCTACATCATAATCACCGTAAATGGCAATCTTTTCTCCGTTTTCTCTGATCTTTAAAAGGGTGCTGATCAACTTTTCCATGTCGTTCAGCAGAAACGGGTCGTGGTAGTCATTCTTTTCCGGATAGAGATACTCTTCAACCACATCGTCGTCAGTAATGCTGTTGTTCACTAAAATAGTTGCCAGCAGACTGGAAATGCCGTGTTTTTCAACGAGTTCCTGAACTTTTTCTTTATCCGGTTTCTGGATTACCCATTCACAATTCATCCTCCTTAACTCCTTTTTTCTCATTTTCAATAATTATACCATATGGAAATAATCTCTATATCCCGTTTTCTGATTTTTTTGTTATAATGTACTGTCTTTAGAATGTCCGATTAAATCAAATCGTCCTGATGAGAAGGTGAGATAGAGCTTGAGCAATAACAGCCATAACGATGTATTCAAGGAGCACAACAAAGTAGAGATTGAAGAGAAAAAAGAAAAGAAAAAGGTAAGTCTGAAATGGCTTTTTCTGACGGTGATGTTAGGGGTTATTTTAGTTATCTTTCTGTTTTTTATCGGAGATTTCCGGGAGAGCGTCGATGCCCTTAAGAGAATTGATCCTTTCTGGTTTTTTCTCTCCTGCATCTGTGTCTTTCTCTTTTGGTTCACAGAAGCAATGACCATCAAGATGACCTCCCGGATTGCGGGTGTAAAGCTCTCTTTGTTCCGATCATTTGACACCAGCATGGTTGGTCAATTTTATAATGCCGTCACGCCTTTTGCAACAGGTGGTCAGCCTATGCAGATCTTCCGGCTTTATCAGTATGGTATTGATGTCTCCAAGGGGACTGCCATTATGCTCTCAAGATTTCTGATCTATCAATCCACCATCACCGTTGTGGGCGTTTTTATTATGTTTTTCTTCTTTGACAAAATGAACCAGCTGCCCTCATTCTCGCTGTTGGCCCCTTTTGGTTTTATCGTGAATTCGGCCGTCATCTTTTTCCTGCTTGTCTTTTCGTTCAGTCCCAAACTGACGCATAAGATCTTTGATTTACTGCTTAAGATTGTCTCTCCATTTAAATTCGGAAAAAAGATGAAAGAGAATGAGGAGAAATGGATTGAGAAGATCAGGATGTTTCACTCAGCGATGAAACTGCTTAAAACCCGGCCTTATAAACTTTTACTGGCTGTTTTTTTCACATCGATGCAGGTCTTTTTCTTTTTTTCCATCCCATACTGTATATACAGGATGTTTGAGGCACCGGTCACGCCTTTTCTTGAGATCTTTTCCTTTCAGGGAATCCTCTTTCTTATCATCTCTTTTGTACCGGTCCCGGGTGCCGGAGGAGCAGCTGAGGGGGGATTTTATCTCTTCTTTAAGGAGTTCTTTTCCCCTGCCTCTATTGCCGGAGGAGTATTATTATGGCGAATGATGTCCTACTATTTCAACATATTCTTTGGTGTCTGGTTTGCAATGAGAGATCCAACAAAAAAAATAAAACGAAAAGAAAGGTGATATCATGAAACTCAACAACTGCAGGATAATAACCCCTGACAAAGAAATAAGAAATGCTGAGATTGTTTATGATGAAACGGTAAGGTCTATCAGTAAGCGCAGGGCTGATAAGAGGAATACAGGAGAAGACTATACGCTGATACCGGGGCTGGTCGAAACGCATATGCATGGTTGCATGGGAGAGGATTTTTCATTTACAGACGAAAACGGTCTGAAAAAGATTGAAACGTTTCTTTATCAGCATGGTGTAACAAGTGTTCTGGCCACAACACTTTCGATTTCCTTTCAACAGATGAAAGAAGCTGTCAATACCGTCCGGACGTATATTGAAAAGCATGAGAACACATCACTCAGCGGGGTTCATCTGGAAGGGCCCTTTTTTAACGCTGAGAAAAAAGGGGCGCAAAATCCCGAATTTATCCGCTCTCCAAGCAGGGAGGAGATTGATTTTATATGCGATAACAGTGATTTGATCAAGCTCATAACCCTCGCCCCTGAAGTAGAGGGGAATCAGGAAGCGCTTAAGCGTTTTGTGGAAGCGGGGATTACCGTCTCGATCGGACATACCACTGCCGGATACGAGAAGAGTATAAACGCTGTTCAATCCGGGGCGTCCAGATTCACACATCTCTTCAACGGTATGAAGGGGATCCACCACAGAGACGTTGGAACAGCCGGAGCCGGCCTTTTAAGCAATGCACATGTGGAGATCATCGCAGATCTCATTCACCTTTCCCCTGAGACGATTCAACTGATCGTCAGGCAGAAGAAGGCCGACAAGATCGTTCTGATAACGGATGCCATGGAAGCCACGGGGCTGGAACCGGGGGAATATAAATTAGGCGGGTTGAGTGTGACCGTCTCGGATGAAGATGCCAGATTAAAAGACGGATCACTGGCCGGCTCTATCCTGACAATGGACACCGCCATCAGGAATATGGTAAAAGTCACAGGCTTCGGACTGAAAGATGTTGCACGATTTGCAACCCTCAATCCCTCTATCAGTACCGGATTGAATGCCGGATTAATTGAGATCGGCCTGCCGGCGGATTTTGTGGTGCTGAACAAAGACTTGACCATTCAAGCCACCGTGAAATCCGGAGAGGTTGTTTACGGGAAACGACCCGCTCAAGACTAATCACTCATCTGAAGAGTTTTCTGAACGAAGTGATCTTTTTTTCAAGTTCAAAGCCGTACAGATAATCGGCATTAAAAATCTTATCGTTACACACAAACCCATGGTGGACATTTGCGTGTGCCATGGTTTCGTTCCCGATGTACATCCCCACATGTCCCGGGAAAAAGATGAGGTCTCCGAAACTGAGGTTTTCTTTGTCATTTTTGTCAAGATATTGCTCCTGCTGATCAGCATCTCTGGGAATGGGTTTTCCCAGTATCTTAGCAAGCCGGCCGACAAATCCTGAGCAATCAGTCCCCAACACAGTGGACCCGCCCCACAGATAAGGCGTTCCATAAAAATGCCGGATTAGTAGATTCAGATCATCGACGCGGATCTCATCTTTTGCCCTGACCTCTCCGTCGAGGAGTTGAAAATCTTTTCCGGCTGTTTTGACAGCCCCGTCTTTTATCTTCAATTTTGCACCCATCGGAATCCAGAATGGCGGCTGTTCTTTTTTTAACAGTTTCAGGCGGGCAAATCTGGAGAAAACGGTTTTGTCTTCAATCCTCATCAAAGACTCGACTCTCTTCTGATCGGCAAAGGTTATCGCATTGCTGTTTACATAACCGATATAGCCGTTTTGAAAGTCTTTTACCAGTGTATACTCGTTGCCCAACTGCAAAACAGTAACGAAATCACCGAATATCAACTGTCTGACCCGTTCACTTCTGAACCGCGGATCCTTTCTCACATCGACCACAGGGATTGTAACTTGTCCAAAACGCAGCTTGTCCGGTAGTTCTTCGCCCATGATTCTCACCGTTATCTCTGAGAAAGACCCCAACTCTTCCTTAAAAGTGTTCATGAGTTCCTTTTTCATGCCTTCTGAATCCACTTCACAGTATATGGCGGAATTGTCGTCTCCATAAAATCTAATCCGGTACTGATTGGTTCTCTGGTCGGGAAACTTTCTCTTAATTACTTTGATGATTTCATCTCTGTTATTCACAAAAATCCCTCCGGGAATTAATGTTATAATCAATCATAAACGCAACTATGGGTATTATACCTGAAAATTTATTGATATGAAAGAGGGTATTACGATGATTGTCAAAAGGGACAGGTCGTTCTTTATCGAAGAAGTAGATTACAATGAGCTGGTACAAACCTACGGCTCTCCACTTTATGTCTACAGCCAAAACGAGATAGACAGAAGAATTATGAGTATATACGAGACAATGAAAGACATAGAGGCGTTTCATCTCGGATTTGCACTGAAAGCCAACAACAACATTCATCTGCTCAACCACATGTTGAAAAAGGGTCTCTGGATGGATGTGGTTAATCATAATGAATACACACTGGCAAGAAACGCCGGCGTTCAAAACGGGAAAATCGTCGTTAATGGCAACGGTAAAACACGGGAATTTCTGGTTGAGATGATCAAGAGCGGGGTTTACGCCATTAACATCGATTCCTTTGAAGAATATGAGCAGGTTAGGGAAATCGCGGGTAAAAACGGACTGAACAATGGATTGCCTCATTTCTTTCTGAGAGTAAATCCCGATGTGAATCCCAGTACACATCCTTACATCTCGACCGGCCTGAAAGAAAACAAATTCGGTGTTCACATGGAAACAGCCCATAAGATCCTCTCAAAAGACCGAAATTTGATAGAAGGACTACACACACATATCGGCTCAAACATCTTCGATATCTCTGCCTTTCGGGATGCGTTTATGAAGCTCTCCGACCTGATAAACGAGTATCCCGCATTGAGAAACATTAATATCGGCGGCGGCTGGGGAATCGATTACAAGAAGATGGGAAACACGTTGGATCTGGAGCAATACAAAGCCGAAGTGATTCCCGTGTTGAAAAGCTTGAATATTCCGGTTATGATGGAGATAGGAAGGTACATTCTGGGCCCTTCCGGTATTCTGCTGTCAAAAGTAATCTACACGAAACGAACGGAGCATAAAAACTTTCTGGTCTGCGACACCAACATGTCCAATATGATCAGACCGGCTCTTTACAGCGCCTATCATCATATCATTCCGTTGACCAAAACGGAGAGGAGAAGTTTGAAGGTCGATGTCGTCGGCGGACTCTGTGAAACCGGAGATAGATTAGGACAAGACAGGGACTTACCGCCCATGGAGAACGGGGAATACATCGCACTCTGTGAAGCGGGTGCTTACGGTTATTCAATGGCTTCCAATTACAACGCCGTTACCCGGCCGGCCGAGGTCCTGGTCTCTGGTAACCGGCACAAACTCATAAGGAAACGGGAAAGCGTCCCCGATTTAATGAAGAATATGGAACTATAATCAATCAAAAGAGCAGGCTACAACGCCTGCTCTAATCAATCAGCTGCTTATATTACTTATGACTCTCTTTTTGTTTGGTATTGAATTTCTGACGGGCCTTTTCAACTTTCATCCCTAGTTTCTCGGCTTTTTTTGAGAGGTGCTCTCGTTTCTCTTTCATTTTCTCGAAATCATCGTGTACCTTATTCCATTCCGGGTTATCGTGAGGGTTGCCTTCTATTGAATCCTCAATCGCTCTCAGCTTTTTTCTCAAAACTTCCATATTTTCCTCAAAACTGAGGAGTTCATTTGAGATTTCCCTTTTTTCATCTTCAAGTTTTCTGATTTTATCCTTATCCATTATGACCGCTCCTTTATTCCGGTTTTGCCATTTTTGATATTGCTTCAACCGCATTATAAACCGTCTTGTAATGGTGATCCTTGAATTCAACGGTCCTTGCATCCAACCTTTTGACAAAGGGCATCAACTGGACTAAATCGGCCATCTCGGTCTTGTTGAACGCTATCTTTAAGACAATGGGATTATCATAGCCTGCTTTGAAGTCAAAGACCGGAAAATCGTTGGGATCTCTACCCAAAACACTCACAACCGCTTCTTTGGTTCTCTTCTCCAGGAGCTCCATGGGATAATGCTTGGCTGCAAACCGGCCCAACGCCTCTTTGTTGACAACAAACTCAGCCTCGTTGAGCATTTTCATCTCGTCAAGTTGTTGCTTCAATGCGATATCCCCTGTGATAAGCGTTACCGGGATTTCAAAATAACCGGCATACGCTGCATTTAAAAGGGTCTCATTCATCGGGATATCATTGATCCAGATGTTATGGATGGTTGAATTCGAAAAGGTATGGTCCATGGAGGCATTTACTGTTCCAACTCCAGCGTGGTAACCAAGCAGGAAAACCATATCAAAGCTTTTGTCGAGACCGGCCATCATGTACTGTGGTCTCGGTGTTCCTGAAATAAGATAGAGTCTGTTGTCCAGTTCTGTAATATCGTATTCAAGATTATCGCCGCCGTTATGCGAATCAGCAATCAAGATCTCTTCAACCTTGTCGTTTTTCGGACTCTCATGCAGTCCCTTGATGACCCACTCAACCTGTTTTCTCATCCATCTTCGGATAAAGTTCCTCTCCGTATGGCTGTCCTCTTGATCCCAGTTGAAGGTACCGGCAATTCCCTCCATATCAATGGAAATAAAAATCTTCACACTATCACCCCTTACATTTGTAGTTTATGGATTATAACACGTCCGGTTTCAGGAGCGTTTCGGACTAATGACTCTGTTTAATAAAATGTATGGTATAATCTGTTGAGATAAAATGGAATAATATTTAGCTTAGCTAACTAAAAAGTTGATATGTTTCTTATCCAGCGCCTCATCAATTATAAAACTAAAAGCGATAAATGATTTATATTAGGGGTGTTCTCCCCTAAAAAAATTCAAGGAGGTTTTTTTATGAAAAAGTTGTTCGTTGTTTTATTACTTGTTTCTATCATGATGGTTATGGCATTCGCCAAGGATCATCTCATTGTAGGTACAACAGACAAAATTAGGATTCTTGACCCCGCCGACTGTTATGATTACTTCTCTTCAAACATCCTGCAGAATACCCTTGCAGGGCCTGTTGATTATGAGGTCGGAACGGCAAATCTCAAGCCGTGGATCTTTGAGAGCTGGGAAGCAGCCAGTAATTCAACTGAGTATACGTTTAAGGTTAACAAAGACGCTCAGTTTATGAATGGAAATCCCATCGATGCGGAAGTTGTGAAGTGGAATCTTGACCGATCCATGAGGCTTGATGGACAACCGGCATTTCTCTTGACAGATATTATTGAGTCCGTAGAAGTTTTAGACGAATACACCGTGAAGATCACACTTCAAAGGCCTTTCAGCGCCTTTGTCTCTGTTCTCGGCTACACGGTTGCTTTCCCTGTTGATCCAGAGGAGACACCGGAAGATGAATTCTTCACCGGCATTCCCACTGCATCCGGACCCTACTATGTTGCAGACTGGCAGAGGGACGTCAGGATTGTCCTTGAAGAGAACCCGAATTATTTCGGGCCGAAACCGCTGACAAAAACGATTGTTATCAATTTCTATGAAAACGCAAGCACTCTGCGACTTGCACTTGAAAGCGGAGAAATAGACCTTGCATACAGAGAACTCGACCCAAGAGACTTCCTGGCTTTCAAGGAAAAAGGCGAATTCGCCGTTTACGAGGGTAGAAGTCCGATGATTAGAGAGATCGTTTTCCAGTGTCAGTCTGAGAATCTCAGCGACAAGACAGTTCGACAGGCGCTTTCTTATGCCGTTGACAGAAAAGCCATCGTTGGCGATGTATTCGCCGGAACAGCAGAACCGTTGTTCACCCTTATTCCCGGCGGTATGTGGGGCCATAAGGGAACAATGCCTGCAAGGAATCTTGACAAGGCAAAGGCTCTGTTAAAAGAAGCCGGTTACTCAGAAGACAATCCGCTCGAGGTTGACTTCTGGTACACACCGAGTCATTACGGGTCAACAGAAGCCGATGTGGCACAGGTTCTGGCTGAGGCCATCCAGGAAACCGGTATGGTCAACGTCAACCTGAAGTATGCCGAATGGGGAACATATGTCGAATACTTCCTCAACGGTACGATGGAAATGTTCCTGCTCGGATGGTTCCCCGATTATCTCGATCCGGATAATTACATGTGGCCCTTCCTGAGTGAAGCCGGTGCGAAGTCCATGGGAGCTTATTATCAGAACGATACCATCACAGATTTAATGCTTCAGGCAAGAGAGCACAGTGAAGTTCTGGATAGAACCATAGATTATGCCAAGATTCAGGATATGCTTACAGAAGAGGTCCCCTATGTACCACTTTGGCAGGGAACTCAGCAGTGTGTTGCAAAACCTGAAGTTCAGGGCATTAATCTCGAACCCACCCAGATTTTCAGATATTACATACTCTCATTAGAAGACTAATTTTTTTGGGAAATACACTTATAGGATAAGGATTTTCTGCCTCTTCGGAGGCAGAAAATTTTTAGTTAGAAAGAGGTGAAAACAGTTGTCTTCAATGAAATATTATGTTTTGCAGAGGATTTTACTGGCCATACCAATGTTTTTTATCCTGATTTCAGTCATTTTTTTTGTTCTTCGAATCATGCCAGGAGACCCCGTTCTTGCTATGCTTGGCGGGAAAGCACCACAGGAGGTCATTGAGGCAAAAAGGGAAAAACTCGGCCTGAACAAACCCATTGGGGAACAATTTGTGATATATGTTGGCAATCTCTTAAAGGGGGATTTGGGAAAATCCATGCTCACAAGGCGCCCTGTTAATGAAGAGATCGCTGAGAGATTCCCTGCAACCCTTGAATTGACACTATGGGGGTTTATCATTGCGGTGGTTATTGGGATTTTCTGGGGCTCCGAGGCCTCGCGAAACCGGGAAAAGACGGTGGACCTTTCCGCGCGTGTTTATGCCATTTTCATTTATTCGGTTCCCGTTTTCTGGTTTGGAATGATCATGCAGCTGGTCTTCGGTGTTTGGCTTGGATGGCTGCCCGTTTCAGGTAGACTGGAGTTTATCCCCGGTTTTTATGAGAAGACCGGTTTTTTACTCATTGATACCTTGATAGATGGTAATATGGACGCCTTTTTCAGTGCTATCCGGCATTTGGTGCTTCCTGCTGTATCGCTTGGCGTTGTCATTTCGAGTATCTTTCTGAGAATGGTCAGAGGCAACATGATACTCACGCTGACAAAAGATTTTATTAAAGCGGCTAAAGCCCGTGGTATCCGAAGAGGGGCTATCGTCTATCGCCATGCTTTAAAGAATTCTTTTGTCCCCATCCTGACGGTTATGGGCCTGCAGTTTGCACTGCTTTTAGCCGGTGCCGTATTGACAGAAACAACCTTTTCATGGCCCGGTATCGGAACTTTTCTGGTCAAAAAGATTAAAGATCGGGACTTTATATCCATTCAGGGAACAATCGTCATTTTTGCCCTGCTTGTGATTTCCGTCAGTATCATCATAGACATAATCAACGCCTGGATAGACCCCAGGATAAGGTATTAGGGGGTAATGTCGATGGTAGATGAGAAAAGAAAAAAGTTCATTTCGTATTACATCGTTAAGGGAATAAAGGAGCTCTTCAGAACAAAGACAGGTGTACTTGCCTTTATCGGCATGCTGCTGCTTGCCATGTATATCATATTTGCCGTGGCAGCTCCGTTGATTGCGCCTTACAATCCCGTCACAAAGGCCGGTGAGAGTTTTCAGCCGCCTTCATTACAACATCTGTTCGGTACCGATAACCTGGGAAGGGATTTGTTCAGCAGAGTGGTTTACGGATCAAAGATTGCCCTTCAAATTGCCTTTATCTCGGTGGTCGTTGCCGCATCCATTGGAATTCCCCTCGGACTTATCAGTGGATACGTTGGCGGGATATTGGACAGGATATTGACCATCATAATGGATGCCCTTTACACGTTTCCAGGATTGATCCTTGCGATCGCTATAGCAGCTGTGCTTGGCCCTGGTGTGTTCAACGTGGGCATGTCAATTGCCGTTGTCTTCGCACCCACCTATTTCAGGATCATCAGAAACCAGGTATCATCCGTCAAGAGCTCGCTGTATGTTGAGGCGGCCAGATCAATCGGGGCCAAGAACTGGGAGATTGTCATTCGATACATCCTTCCGAATGTCCTTCCCTCAGTAGTTGTTGTGCTCTCAATGAACCTGGCAGATGCCATCATGACCGAAGCCGGGCTGAGCTTTTTAGGGCTCGGGATCGCCCCTCCGACACCGGACTGGGGATACGATTTGAGTAACGGACAGCGATTTGTGCTTCAAAATGACTGGTGGATGGTTCTCTTTCCCGGACTAGCGATAATAACGGTGGTCCTTGGCTTCAGTTTTTTGAGTGAAGGATTAAACGAACTGCTCAACCCGAACGTTGGTGATGACCGATGAAGAATGATGCTAATCGATACGCGGTAAACATTAAAAGACTGAGAATCCATTATCAAACAAGAAACGGTCCTGTAAAAGCCGGAGAGGACATCTCGTTCAAAGTAAGACCAAGAGAGGTCTTTGGCTTAGTCGGCGAATCCGGCTGCGGGAAATCCACCATCGGCCAGGCGATTCTCAGAATTCTGCCGGATTCCACCAGGGTTGAAGGACAGATCCTGCTTGATGATGAAGATATCCTCAAATACAAGAGAGAGGAAATGAGAAAGATCAGAGGAGAGAAAGTTTCCATGATCTTCCAGGACCCAATGACGTCTTTGAACCCTATCATGAAGGTTAAGGATCATTTTATGGAAACGATCAACACGCACAAACCCAAAATCAAAAAAGAAAAGGCAATCGATATGATTAAAAAGGCCCTGGACGCTGTCGGTATAGAGTCCGACAGACTGAATGAATATCCGTTTCAGTTTTCCGGAGGGATGCGACAGCGGACAATGATTGCCCTGGCTCTGATAATGGATCCGACGATCATCGTTGCCGATGAGCCGACAACCTCTTTGGATGTCATTGTTCAGGCGCAGATATTAGAGGTTCTTGAAAATCTCAAACAGTCCTTCAATTCCTCCATGCTTCTGATCACACATGATATGGGGGTTGTTGCCGATATGGCCGACAGGATAGGGGTTATGTATGGGGGACAGCTCGTTGAGGAGAATATAAAAGATAAGATTTACAAGGAACCCAAACACCCCTATACAAAGGCACTTCTGGGATCGATTCCGAATACGGACATTAAAGATATGCATCTCAGCTTTATACCGGGAGCACCGCCGGATCTTCTGAATCATCCGGAAAGATGCCGGTTTGCCCCGAGGTGTCCGAAAGCAATGGAAAAATGCTGGGAAGAGACACCCCATGATTTCGTTATGCAAGATGGCGGTAGAGTGAGATGCTGGTTATTTGAAAAAGAATCAGAAAAAAAATATGACCCGGACGAAGTAGGTGAGCTCGTTGGCTGATATACTATTAAACGTCGAGAATCTGGTGAAGTATTTCCCGGTCAAGTCCAATTTTCTTCAACAACTTTTCACAAAAGACAAAAAATTTGTCCATGCAGTCGATGATATCAGTTTCACGATAAGAAAAGGCGAAACGCTTGGACTGGTTGGCGAATCGGGCAGCGGAAAGACGACGACCGGAAGATTGGTGCTGAGATTAGAAGAGGCCACCTCCGGTAAGATTAAAATGGGCAATACAGACATACTGGCATTGAAGCCTGAAAAACTGCGACTCTTCAGAAGGCATATGCAGTTGATTTTCCAGGACCCCATGGCATCACTTAACCCTTATATGAAAGTTGGAGAGGCGATAAGACATCCTCTATCTATTCATAAAATCGGCAAGAACAGAAGAGAGCAGAAGCAGATCGTCATGGATATGCTTGAGACGGTTAATCTGAAACCGGCGGAAGATTTTTACAACAGATTTCCAAAGGCCCTTTCCGGCGGACAAAGACAGCGGATCGTCATTGCCCGTGCCCTGGTGACAAGGCCGGAGTTTGTCGTCGCTGACGAAGCCGTTGCAATGCTGGATGTCTCGGTCCGTTCGCAGTTATTGCAGCTGATGGCGGATTTGAAGGAAAAGTTCAACCTCACCTATCTCTTTATCACCCATGACCTTGCCACCACCAAATACGTCTGTGACCGAATAGCGGTTATGTATCTGGGACAGATCGTTGAGATAGGATCGTTCGAGGATATCTACACAAGACCGGCACATCCCTATACACAGGCGCTCATTTCTGCCGTTCCCGAACCGGATCCGGATCAGGAAAAAAACCGGGACCTGCCCGAGGGGGAAGTCCCGAATGCCATAACACCGCCAACGGGATGCCGATTTCATCCGCGTTGTAAATATGCCTTTAAAAGATGTCGGGAAGAGCAACCGGAGAGATACATGGTGGCGGGAGACCACGGAGCCAGTTGTTTCCTTCTGGAGAATAAAGAAAAATAGCTCACAAGTTGTGATTTATATAAGGAAAATCGGTGTTATTAATATCAAAAAAACTTTTCTTTAAGCGGCGGTCTGTGTTATAATCTTAAGTGATAAAAGCTGCATGAAACAGGAAAAGCACAATCATCTTTTGATGTGGGGGGCATCGGGATGAAATTAAAAAGCATACATCTTGAGGGGTTCAAGTCTTTTGCCAGACCCGTCGACATCGATCTGTGCAAAGGTATTAATTCTGTTGTGGGACCAAACGGAAGCGGAAAATCAAATATCGTTGATGCAATCCTGTGGGTTTACGGGGAGCAATCGATGAAGAACATCCGTGCCAATGACAAAACGGATGTCATCTTTTCCGGTTCGGACGGAAACTCACCGTCAAAGACAGCCCTGGCAACACTTACTTTTGAAAAAGACGAGACAAATGACATTTCAATATCGCGTGAACTTCATCGTTCAGGGAAGAACACCTATTATCTGAATGGGGAGCGCACGAGGCTTAAGGACATCAAAGAACTCTTTGCCGGTACCGGTGCCGGTAAAGAGTTATACTCAATTGTAAGCCAGGGAAGAGTGGACAAGATACTGAACAGCTCACCGGAGGAGATCAGACTCCTTGTTGAAGAGGCGGCCGGTATCGCCATCTATAAGAAGAAGAAGAAGGAGACCCTCTCAAAGATCGAATCAACTGATGATAATCTCAACCGGGTTCTGGATGTATTGAAGGAGCTGAATAAACAGAAAAAGTCACTCTATCTGAAAGCCAAAAGAGCTGAGAAGTTTAAAGAATACACCGCTGAGTTGAAAGAGAAGCAGTTAAGTCTCTTCTCCCATTTAAACGAAAAATGGAACGGGGAAAAACAGAAACTCGAGGAAAAATCGGAGAAAGACCGTAACCGGTTGAAAGAGATCCAGAAAGAACTCATCAAGGTGGAACGGTCATATCATGAACTCCGTGACAGCTATAATGATGTTGATAAGGAAATGGAAGGCTTCACATCCGTTCTTGAGGAATACAAGGAGAGACAGAACCATCTGAGTGAACTCAGAAACATGTATTCGAACAAACTCTCCGAAAAAGAATCCGCCTATGTCGGGAATGTCACAAAACTCGATAATGTCAAGACTGAGAACGAGAAGATCAAAAACAGAAAAGATGAATTGAAGATGTTGAATAAATCCCTCGCCGACCGGCTCAAAGACGTAACGGCCGAACTGGAAGACAAGAAAGCAAAAAAAGAGGGAATTACAAAGAACTGTACCGATGAAGAACAGGGTATCATAGAGCTACAGCAGGGTCTTGAGGAGAAAGAGAAAGAATTCAGCAAGCTTGAGAATGAATACATCAGACTTGAGGAATCCATTGAGGATCATGAAAAGCGAATAAAGGTAATCAGCAATCAACTCGAAACCAAGCAAGACCGGCTCGAGGGATTCGAGATGGAACTTGATGAGCTTAGAAACAGAGGCAGCGAAAGTTCAAAAAAAGAGGCCGAACTCCTTGAAGAACTGGAGAAGATAAAAGAATCCGAAAAAGAGATCGAGATCAAGCTGAGAGATGTTGAAGAGAAAAAATATTCATTGATACAGAAAGAAAAGCATATTGATGCTGAGAAGGCGGTCCTCGAAAGGCAGATGAGAGAATTCTCCGGATTTGCCCGACCTGTCAAAGCCCTCTTTGCCAAGAAGCAGAAAGATAATGAACTGAGAAACATGATCGATGTTGTCGCCAACATCATTGAGATCGATTCCAAGTATGAAACAGCCTTTGATGTTCTGCTGGGGGGCAGAGCACAGAATATCGTCACAAAGGATGCCGATACGGCTAAATATGCCGTTGACATCCTTAAAAACGAGGATCTCGGAAGATGCACCTTTCTACCCATGGATATCCTCAGAGTCAAACCCATTATTGAGAATCCTTCACTGGAAAGACATCCCGGGTTCATCGGTTATGCGGCTGAGCTTGCCATCACAACAAAAGAATTTGAAAAACTACCCATGTATCTGTTTATGAATACCATCGTCGTTAAGACACTGGAAGATGGTCTCGATCTGAAAAAGAATTATGGGGTCAAAAATCAGATTGTCTCGCTCGACGGGCAATTAATCGCATCAAGAGGAGCCATCAGCGGGGGAAGTTATAAACAGGACAGAAAGGGTTCTCTCCTGTCAAGAAGCGGTCGTTTGAGCGAACTCACCTATGAACACGACAAGATTAAAGAAGAGATCCATCAACTTCAAGAGAAGGAAAAAAAGCATCAGGCCGAAAAAGAAGAGGTAACCGGTCTAAAACGCAGCGTGGAATCCGAACTTAACGATATCATGCTGAAAAATGCCTCGATCAGAAGAACACTGGAAGAACTCAACAGCTCCATAAAAGAGTTAACCAAAGAAGTGGATGAACTTGACAAACTCAAGATCGAATACAGCTCAAAGATTGCCGGTTCTAAGGCGAGACAGGAAAGGATTATCGACGAAAAGAGTGTTCTCGGGACCGGGATTCAGAAATCAAGAGACAAACTTGAAAATGTCAACAAGGTTATCAAGGAGAAAAGGGAAGAGCTCCAGGAACTCCAGGAACAGGTTAATGAGTTACGGTTTGAAAAGAACAACATGGAGGAGAAATCCAAGCAGTATCGGCAGGAAATGAAAGACCTGGAAGAAACCCTGTTGGAAAACAGTGAAAATGAGAGCGATTACAAATATGCAATCGGCAACCTTGAAAAGGAAATTGAAGACGAGAAGAAGAAGATAAAAGAGCTTGACACGGAATTAAAGAGCCTCAAGGCGGAGATGTCTAAACTCTTTGAGAACATGAAATATCAGCAGGAAGACAGACAGCATATGGCTGCCAGGATTGAGGAGATGGAAAAGCAACTTGAATCACTGAAGGAACAGAGGGAGTCGATTAGAGAGAATCAACATAAATATGAATTACAGGAGCAGAACATCGAGCATAATCTTCAGTCGCTTGTCGAGAAGATGGTGCAGGCCGGTATCAAACAGGAAGAACTTGGTGAGAATCAACTCAGTAAAGAGGAAGAAGAGAGAATTTCCGAGGCGGTCAAGAGCCTTGAAAACAAGATCAAGTATCTTGGAAATGTCGATCTGCATGCCATTGACGAGTACAACGAAGTGGATCAAAGGTTCAACGAGATCGAGAACCAGAAAAACGACCTTTTACAGGCCCGTAAATCCCTTGAAGA
>CAZVWW010000011.1:14088-34323 GCA_964631265.1 uncultured Thermotogaceae bacterium | reverse complement strand
ATCGGTTTTCTTAAGGCTTGAGAGCGATATGAACAAAGACGATTTCTGTGAGGCTGTAGCCGCAACACCGGGGGTCAAGGTCATGGATGACATCATCACACCAGTTGACACGAAAGGAACTGATACCACAGTTGTGGGAAGGGTCAGACAGTTTGACAACAGGACTTTCATGTTTTGGGTGGTGGCGGATAACATCCGGGTGGGGGCAGCCACCAACGCCCTGAGAATACTGATCAAACACCGCAAACTCAACGAAAGGAGTTAAGATATGTTCAGAGGAGTGGGAACAGCGATAATAACACCTTTTACAGAGGATTATGAGATTGATTATGAAGCGTTAAAGAGATTCCTCTCTTTTCAGTTGGAAGGGGGGATCCAGGCGGTTGTAGTCCTCGGGACAACCGGCGAGGCCCCGGCGATTGAATTTGAGGAAAGGGAGGCACTCATCAATGCCGTAGTGGAACAAACACGGGCTTTTGACGAAGAGATCCCGGTTATTGTCGGGACCGGTTCGAACAACACTCACAAAGTTATCAAAGCCAACAAACAAGCCGAAGATGCCGGGGCGGACGGTCTGCTGATCGTGACTCCCTATTACAACAAATCGAATCAGGAAGGGCTCTATCAGCATTATCGATTCATTGCCGGGCGGACGGAGCTCCCCATCATCATGTATAATGTGCCGTCCAGGACAGGATGCAACATGCTTCCCGAAACGGCGGCCAGATTGGCCGGGGATTGTTCGAATATCGTCGCCATGAAAGAGGCGAGCGGAGATATCTCCCAGATTGCAAGACTGGCTGCCATCAAACCTGAAGGGATGACCCTTTATTCAGGCAATGATGATCAAGCCCTTCCCGTAATCGCGTTGGGAGGCGATGGGGTCATATCAGTCTACTCAAATGTCAATCCCGGGGCGATGAGCAATCTTGCAAAAGTCGCTTTGGATGATGATTATGACACAGCAAGACAAGTCCAGAAAGCGCACTTGAAGATGATGGGGTTAATGTTCAGTGATATCAATCCCATCCCTGTCAAATACGCCGTCAGCAAAAAAGGGTACTGTGCCAATGTCCTCAGACTGCCGCTTATCGGTGCATCGGACCAGGTGAAGAAATGGATAGATGAAGCATTTGAAGAAATGGAGTGATAGAGATGAAATACGGTTTGGTTGGTTATTCGGGCCGGATGGGAAAGCTCATCCGTGAGGTCTTTGATGAACACGGCCACGTATTAGTTTACAGATGTGATGATAAAACTGAGGAAGCGGTTGAAAGACCGGATGTTATTGTGGACTTTTCTCTGCCGGAGGCCTTTGAAAAGACATTGAAGACAGCACAGCAGTATGATCGTCCAGTTCCACTTGTCGTCGGGACCACGGCTTTGAACAATGATGATATTGCCGATTTGAAGGCAGTATCCAAAAAGGTCGCCGTTGTATATGCCCGTAACTTTTCCAAAGGCATCCGGTTAATGCGAAAGATCGTGGATGGACTCAACGAGTGGGGCAGTTTTTCCGCGAATGAGGATTGGGATGTTGAGATCATTGAAAAGCATCACAGATTCAAAAAAGACAAACCTTCGGGAACCGCTAAAATGCTGGCTGAGGCCTTTGATTTCAATGTGCCGACATCAAGCATACGGGCGGGCGGTATTCCGGGTGAACACGCTGTACTTATTGCAGGGCTTGGCGAGTTGATCGAGATCAAACATCAGGCGATATCCCCGAGAACATTTGCCGAAGGGGCCTGCTTTGCCGCCGAGAAAGCTGTTGACTTAGAACCCGGCTTCTACACCTTTGATGATATTTGTAAATTGGAGGAAAAAAATGGATAGCTATGAACTGATCGACTTAATCTCAAAATCGGAAAAGAAGACCCCGGTCAAGGTTTATCTCAAAGGAGACCTTGAGGAGCTTATGACCGGGCAACATGAGTATTACGGGGACGAAAAGAGCGGTGTTCTCTTCACCTCCCACGAGGAATGGAAAGAGCTCCTGGCTGGGAAAAAGAATGCTATTGTTCAGTACCGGTTGGAATGTGACAGACGGCATTCAGCCATCCCAATGGCTGATCTGACGCAGTATGATGCTCGAATCGAACCCGGTGCCATCATCAGGGATCATGTTGAGATTGGACAGGGGGCCGTCATCATGATGGGCGCTGTCATCAACCTTGGAGCAACAGTCGGAGAGGGGAGCATGATCGATATGAACGTTGTTCTGGGAGGCCGGGCACAGGTTGGTAAAAATTGCCATATTGGAGCCGGAAGTGTTCTTGCCGGTGTGATAGAACCACCAAGTGATGATCCTGTGGTGGTGGAGGACAATGTTCTCATCGGTGCGAATGTGGTTATTGCTGAGGGTGTAAGAGTCGGTCAAAATTCCGTTGTGGCCGCCGGTGCAATCGTGCTGGGGGATGTTGAAGAAAATGCCGTTTACGCCGGAACACCGGCAAAGAAAATAAAGGAGATTGATGACAAAACAAAGGGCAAGACACAGATGGTGCAGGCATTGAGGGCTCTCCAATAATCGGAATAATACAGCATAGTTGATTGAAAAAAGTATAAAGGGGAAATAAATTGATGAGGATCGTTCAAAAATACGGTGGCAGCTCCCTGGCCAACACTGACAAGATCAACAGAATTGCCGATAAGATAACGGCAAAGACCCGGGCCGGTTTTCAACTTGCCATCGTTGTTTCAGCTAACGGGGATACGACGGATATGTTGATTAGAAAGGCATCTGAAGTAAATCCCGATCCTGAATCAAGAGAGATGGATATGTTAATATCAACTGGTGAACAGATTTCAGCGTCTCTTTTAACCATGGCGCTTCACAGACGGTCTGTTGAAGCTGTCTCAGTTAATGCATTCCAGCTTGGAATCAGAACGAATGACGAATTCAGTAGTGCGAGGATCATCAACATCGACAGTGATAAGCTCGATATCTTATTCAAGAAGAACAATGTTGTTGTCGTTACCGGTTTTCAGGGTATCACAGAAGAGAATGAGATTACAACGCTCGGACGGGGGGGATCCGATACATCGGCTGTTGCTCTTGCAGCTGTTATGGACGTTGAATGTGAAATATTCAGCGACTATGATGGTATATTTTCCGTTGACCCCAGACTGTGCCCGAATTCCAAAAAGCTTGAAACGGTGACCTATGATGAGATGCTTGAAATGTCAAAACTCGGGGCAAAAGTCCTCCACACACGATCTGTGGAGATTGCCAAAAAATACTCAGTGATATTACGCTGTGCGTCTTCATTTAATGACGAAGGAGGAACAAAAGTGGTTGCAAAAAACATCGAAGCCCCTGTCGTCACCGGGCTAAGTGTGCAGGAAAATCAGACTCAGATCACCATTTCAGGTGTTCCGCTTGATTCAGGCATTACACATGAGATCTTTGAGATTGCCTCGAGGAACAACTGGAATGTTGATATGATTTCGGTTATTCAGGTTGATGACCACGTTGACATATCGTTTACGGTTATAGAAACAGTTTTAGATGATTTAAAAAGGACGTTTCACGATTTGATTGCCTCGCACGACGAGATATTTGTGAAGACGGATCCGGGATTTGCCAAAGTTTCGGTGGTCGGACTTGGTATGCGTTCCGAGTCCGGCGTTGCAGCGAGATTCTTCAAAGCCCTTTCAAAAAAGGAGATCACGGTGAAAATGGTGACGACTTCGGAGATCAAGATATCCGTACTCATCCAGAAAGAGGATATTAAAAACACTGTTGATGTGTTGACAAAGGAGTTTGACTTATGTACAGAATGAACCTTTACAATGAATATGACTTCAATGTGAAAAAGGCGAAAGGTGTTTATATCTACGATACGCAGGGGAATAAATATCTGGATACCTATTCGGGTATCGGCGTGATGGCGTTGGGTCATTCGTATCCGGAGATTATAAAGGAACAGGAGAAACAGATTAAGCGATATGAGCATATCTCCAATTTCTTTGTTCAGAATGATGCAGAGGAAGTTGCGTCGGTATTAGTTGAACAGACGGGAAGAACGGGACAGGTATTTTTCACCAACTCAGGGACGGAGGCAGTGGAGGCGGCTTTAAAGGCTGTTAAAAAGAAAACGGGAAACAACGGGAAACGTAAGATCATAACATTTAACAAATCGTTCCACGGCAGGACACTCGGTGCTCTCTCCCTTAATGGTTTTGAGAATCTCAGAGCGCCCTTTGAACCCCTGTTGGCAGACGTCATCAGAGTGGAATTCAACGATGTAGAGGACATCAACAGGACAATCGATGAATACGATGAGCAGATTGGTGCAATATTCATAGAACCGGTCCTCGGTTCCGGTGGTGTTCAGCCGATGACAGAGGCATTTGCTGCCATAATCGATGATTACTGTCTTAAGAACGATATCCTTTTGATTTCTGATGAGATTCAAGCGGGACTCGGCAGAACCGGGCAGTTCTATTCTTATCAGCATTATTCACTTCATCCTGATATGATCACGGTGGGAAAACCCTTGGGAGGAGGGCTTCCGTTGGGCGCCACAGTTTTCTTGAACGGAACCGAGGAGATCTTTCAAAGCGGGGATCACGGCTCCACATTTGCCCCGAATCCGGTTTCAATTGCCGGGGGAAAGATCATTGTCCATAAGATTCCCGGTATGCTTAAAACGATTCAGAAAAAAGGGCGGTATTTCAAAGAGACCCTCATGGAGACCCTGGAGGGACGAATAAAGGAAATCAGGCAGATCGGGCTCATGATTGGTCTGGATCTGGAAACGGATAAAAAGGATTTGAGAGAAAGCGCTTCGAAGAATGGACTGCTGATCAATGTTTTGAAAAACAACACCATCAGATTACTGCCGGCATTTACAGTTGAGTATCATGAGATGGATGAGATGGCCGGGAGGTTGAGAGAAATACTGTAATCGAAAGTGTGCGGGGGTTATGTCCCCTTGATGACCATCTTGATATGGTTGGGTGAAAATTCGTACAGCACCTCAAGGATTTCTTTCTCCTGCTTCTGATAATATGAAGCATTATCGGTGCTGTTAAAGAGGAGCTTTCTGTGTTGTATCTTCTGGAAGATCTCCCGGCTGTTTTCCGATTGAATCTGGTATAAATCCGATCCCAGTGCATTGGCCAGGACGAGGGTGAACCGTTCGGTGAAAAAACCGTTGACAGCAGCTATAAGATTCAGCGCTGTGGTGTAAAAATTGTTGTTATACGAGAAAACCTCGATCAGCATGGTGTTGTTTTTGATCTCAAGAATTCCGGTCAGCTTCATCTCATCCAACGATAATTCCTTCTGTAGACTGATATCATCCTGAGATCGTCTGTTGATTTTCGTCTTAACCTCGGGCGAGAGAAATTTGAGATAATCATAATGATTCTCCACCCCCGGAGCGGTTGCTGCAACCCCTCTTTTTGCGGTGAGTTGTTGATAGTTGTTCTCAACGATCTCATCAATGGTATTCAGATACTTTGAACCGAACTGTTTCATCAGATGATTCTTGATCTCGTCTTTAGAATTAAAGAAGAAGAAGCTCCTGATAAACTCCTTTTTGATTTGATTCTCGGGATTATGCTTGTTTTTCAGGTCCTCGTAATTGTAAAGAATTATCTCTGATATCAGGTTTTGATGCTCAATCCCAAAGGTTTCGATGAGATTGGCAAAGATCTCTGCCTTTGTTTTTTTCAGTTCGATCTGCTTTACCAGCTCGTTTTTGATCTTAACGATGTTCATTCTTAAATCACCTTGCTTCCCAAAGAGATGATTAAAAAATTAAAATAGTCCATTTCCATTATACCACTTTAAACAAAAAAATAAAATTTCATAAAATGGACAATACATAATGTGCTACTTGCAAATAATTAGGAATTCATAGTAAAATGAGAAAACGAATGAGGTGATTGTTGTGTATGATAATACTCTGGAATACCCCTTCTCTTCCAGAAGGAACTGTGTGATATCCAAAAACGGCGTTGTTGCAACATCGAACCCGCTTGCCGCACAGGCCGGGCTTGATATACTGAAAAAGGGCGGTAATGCCGTGGATGCAGCTGTTGCAACCGCAATCTGTCTGACGGTTGTCGAGCCGACATCCAACGGCATCGGCGGTGATAATTTTGCAATTATCTCCCGGAACGGTAAAATCCACGGACTGAATTCCAGTGGTTATTCTCCGGCCGGTATTTCGGTGGAATCTCTGCTGGAAAAGGGATTGAAACAGATGCCGAGATTTGGATGGGCGCCCGTTACAGTTCCCGGTGCACCGAAAGGCTGGGCAACTTGTGTGGAGCGTTTTGGAAATCTCTCGCTTTCCGAGGTGGCTCAGCCGGCTGTTGAATATGCAGAAAAGGGTTTTCCCGTTCAGCCGACAGTTTCTGAAAACTGGCAAAGGGCTGCTGCGATTTACCGCGATTATCTCCGGGAGGATCGCTTTCAAAACTGGTTTGATACCTTTTTGAAAAACGGAAAAGCGCCTTCAGCGGGTGAGTTGATGATTTTACCTGAACACGCTGATACGATTAGAAAGATCGCGGATACCAACGCTGAGGCCTTTTATTCCGGCGAGCTGATGGAGAAAATCGTCCGGTTTTCCAATGATACCGGCGGATATTTCACAGAAGAAGACTTCAAAACATTTTCAAATGATTTTGTTAAGCCCATCGGAATCGATTACAGAGGGTACACCATCCTGGAGATTCCGCCTAACGGGCAGGGGATCGTTGCCCTGGAGGCTCTGGGTATACTAAACGGGTTGGAGATTAACAGAAGAGATACCGACTATTTTCACAACTCGATAGAATCCATCAAACTGGCCTTCTCGGACGGAAAGCGTTATGTCACTCAAGCGGAGAAGATGGCGTTTGACTACAATCGGATGCTGGACGCTGATTATCTCGCCTCCCGTCGTAGACAGATAACCTCAGATGCACTGCAACCCGAACCGGGAAGTCCGGAAGGCTCAGGAACGGTTTATCTGGCCACAGCTGATAATGAAGGCAACATGGTTTCCTTTATCCAGAGTAATTACATGGGATTCGGTTCAGGACTGGTCGTACCCGGGACGGGGATCGGGCTTCAAAACAGGGGGCATAGTTTCTCGTTCAACAAAAGGGATGCTAATTCGCTGGAACCGTCAAAGAGACCTTACCATACGATCATTCCCGGATTCATCACCAAAGATGAAAGACCGGTGGGTCCCTTTGGTGTTATGGGAGGCTTTATGCAGCCTCAGGGGCATCTTCAGGTCGTTTCAAACCTGATTGATTTTAATCTCAATCCCCAGGCAGCACTCGATGCACCGAGATGGCAGTGGATGAAGGATAAAGAGGTCGTCATCGAAAAGGAGTTCCCCACCGAAACGGCTAAGGCTTTATCGAGAAAAGGGCATAAGGTCTCGGTTTCTCTCACTTCCGGATTATTCGGCAGGGGTCAGATTATTCTCAGAAACGATCAGGGGCTTTATATAAGTGGAACTGAAAAGAGGACGGACGGCTGTATAGCGGCCTATTGATAACGAAAACGATCGGTAAAAGTGAGGAGGAGTCATTTTGAAACAGGCATTAATCAGTGTATATGATAAAACCGGTGTTGAAAAGCTGGTTGGGAAATTGATCGAACACAATTATGAGATCATTTCAACCGGCGGGACATTGAAGTATCTGAAAAAGAACGGACTGGCGGTCAGAGACATCTCAGAGATTACCGGGTTCAGAGAGATGCTTGACGGCAGGGTAAAAACACTTCATCCGAATGTCCATGGCGGTCTTCTGGCCAGACGCGATAATCCAATCCACATGAAGACGCTGGCTGAGGAGGGGATTGGCACCATTGATTGTGTGGTGGTCAATCTCTACCCGTTTTCGGAGAATGTAGACCGGGCGATTGCCTTTGAGGATAAGATTGAATTCATCGACATAGGCGGCCCAACCATGTTGCGTTCCGCAGCTAAGAATTACAGAGACGTGATCGTTGTTTCAGATCCCGCAGACTATGAAAGAGTGGTTGAAGAATTTGACCGGGGCGGGGATGTTTCACAAGCAACCAGAAAACACCTTGCCGGAAAAGTTTTCAATCTGACATCAGCCTACGATGCCGCTATCAGCAATTTTCTTCTGGAGGAGGAATATCCGGAGTACCTGACCATCCCCCTCAAAAAGGGAATGGAGCTGCGTTACGGAGAGAACCCCCATCAAACGGCGGCGTTTTATGAAAATCTCTCTGAGAAGGGATTGATGAGCCGTTATGAACAAGTGCAGGGCAAAAAGCTCTCGTTCAACAACATCAACGATATGGACATCGCCTTCAAGAGCGTGCACGCGTTTGAGGAATGTGCCTGTGTGAGCTTGAAACATCATTGCCCCTGTGGTGTTGCTCTTGGGGAGACACCGGCACAGGCCTATCAGTCGGCCTATGAATGCGATCCGGTTTCGATTTTCGGAGGGATTGTGGCGTTTAACAGGAAGGTCGACCGGGAGACGGCTCTCGCCATGAAAAAGCTGTTTCTCGAAGTCGTCATTGCCCCTGCATTTGACGCAGAAGCACTCGATGTCCTGAAAAAGAAAAAACGCTTGAGAGTGATACGGGCAGAGACATCCCCGGCCGGCAGGCGAGCCATCAATTCGGTGGACGGGGGCATGCTGGTTCAGAGTCTGGATCAAAATGTCGAAGAGTCATTTGAGACGGTGACGAATGCCGTACCAACAAAAGCACAGCTCGATGACATGGCATTCGGTTTAAAGGCGATCAAGAACGTGATCTCAAATGCCATTATCATCGTTAAAGATAACAGAACCCTGGGGATCGCCGGCGGCCAGGTCAACAGAATATGGGCAGCCAAACAGGCCATTGAGCGGGCCAATCTGGATCACAAGACCAGTGAAGGAGCGGTGCTTGTATCGGATGCCTTCTTCCCGTTCAACGACGTGGTCATGGAGGCCGCAAAGGCGAAAATCGGGGCCATCGTCCAGCCGGGCGGATCCATCCGAGACAAAGACTCCGTTGAAGAGGCTAACAAAAACAAGATTCCAATGGTGTTTACGGGGGTCAGACATTTTAAGCATTGAGCGGTTAAAAGAAGACATTGCCGAAAAGCGAACAGGAGGTACAAAATGATAGAACGGTACGCTCTTTCCCCGATGAAAGAGATCTGGACACTGAAGGCGCAATACGAACGATGGTTGAAGGTGGAGCTGGCGGTTATTGACGTCTTTGAAGAGAGAGGAACAGCACCGCCGGGGACTCATCAGACAGCAGATAGAAAAGCAAAGATCGATGTTGACAATATCCTTGAAATCGAGGAGGAAGTCCGGCATGACGTCATTGCCTTTATAAAATCAGTGACGGGGAGTATGGGGGATGAGGCAAGATTCTTTCATATGGGGCTGACCTCCTCCGATGTAGTTGATACTGCCCTCTCCCTGGGTATGAAGCAGTCGATGGACCTGATTCTCGACAAGCTTGAGCAGTATATCCAGGTCCTGAAAAAGGGAGCACAACGTTACAGGAAAACAATCACACTGGGCAGAACTCATGGCATTCATGCCGAACCGACTGTTTTCGGTTTGAAATGGCTCTCTTATCTGAGTGAGGCTCAAAGAAACCGGGATAGGTTGAAAAAAACACTTGAAGCGGTTTCCACAGGCAAGATCAGCGGGGCTGTGGGAAATTACGCCAACGTTGATCCGCAGATAGAGCAAGCGGCTCTCAACAAGATAGGGCTGAAGGCCTGCAAGTGCTCCACGCAGGTAGTTCCCAGGGATATTCACGCTGAGATGCTTTCCAGTCTGGCGCTGCTTGGGGCCGGGATTGAAAGGATCGCTCTTGAGATTCGTCATCTCCAGCGGTCGGAAGTTCAGGAGGCTATGGAACCTTTCAGGAAGGGTCAGCGGGGTTCATCCGCTATGCCCCATAAAAAGAACCCCATCATCACAGAGAGGTTGTGCGGGTTATCCAGACTTTTGAGAAGTAATGCGGATGCCTCGTATGAGAATATCGCCCTCTGGCATGAGAGGGATATCTCTCACTCCTCTGTTGAGCGGGTGATTATACCCGATTCGTTGATGGTGACTTATTACATGCTGGAAAAGATCGTAAAAGTCCTTGATTCGCTCGTTGTCAACGAAGAGGAGATGCGGGACCAATTCAAGCGTTCCTACAATCTGGTCTATTCTCAGCGCTTGATGCTGGCACTGATCAACAAGGGAATGAGCCGGGAGGAGGCCTATAAACTAGTGCAGCAGGCTGCGCTTGTGTGCTGGAAGGAGAAAACTGATTTTATTCAAAAAGTCAGAAAGCATGAAAAAATCCGGGAATTTCTCAGCGATGAAGACTTACAGGATGTATTCAAGCCGGATGATTATCTGAGAAATGTTGGAGCTATCTACGGGCGTTTTGACCTCAACGATGAAGAACAATAAGGGTGAAAGGAAACGGCCGGGATCCTGTTGGGGGATCCCGGCCGTTTTTGTTAGAGGTCAGGGTTTAAAAGTCAAAACCTGATATCGAATCAGCGACCTTGTCGATGTTTTTATCAAGACGATCGGAGTTTTCCGCTAATTTCGAGTTCATCTTCTCAAGTTCCATTGTGGATGTTCTCATGTCTTTGATGCTTTCCAGGAACTTGTTCATCTCCTTTTGGAAATTCTGTAGAATGTCAGAGACTTCCTGGGAGGAGGCCGTCTGTTCCTGGGCCACAGAGGCGAGTCCTTCTGAATCTTTAGAGACTTTCTTTGACAGGTCAACCAGTCCGGAGAAGACGTCCTCCATTTCTCTGGCAGCAACCTGGGTATTTTCCATTTCTTTGTTCGAGGTCTTCATCTCTTCCTTTGTGGAAACGATGGTGTCGTTCACCTTTGTGAGCAGATCGGTAATCTCTCCCGCCGCTTTCTTGCTTTCCTCGGCAAGCTTTCTGATCTCGTCCGCAACAACGGCGAATCCCTTCCCGGCCTCTCCTGCTCTGGCGGCTTCTATCGCCGCGTTCAAGGAAAGCAGATTGGTCTGTTCCGCAATCGCCGTGACAGTATCCGCTATCTCATTTATCCTGCCGGTTGACTCAAAGAGCAGCTCTATGCTTTCGTTTACTTTTTGATTGGTTTCCACGGTGTTTTCAATTGCCGACCCGACTTTTCTGATCTCATTGGTTCCGTTATCTGCACTTTCACTGAGTTGATTAGAGACAGAAGCAAGTTCTTGTGCCGAATTGGCAACTTCTTCAGTTGTTTGCAATATCTGTTCTGCAGAATTCAGTGATTCTGTAAGATCGTTCTGCATCTCACCTGAGGTTTCACTCAGAGTTGAGAATTCGTTGTTGAAATTCTCTGCTGTGGCTGTGCCTTCCTGTGCTGTGTCAGCTACTTCTGTGGCATCCTGTTGCAGGTTGCCCACCGATTGTTGGATGTTTTCAAAAGTGGGTCTCAGTTTTGTGTTCACAAACTCGCCAACATCCTTGACGGCCTGCCCGAGTTCATCGTCATTTAAATGAGAGCCCTCGGCCTTAAAGTTGCCTTTGGCATATTCTTTTAGAACCTCGAGCGATTTCAAGCTTCTTTTCAATATGAAATAAAGGGTGAAGGTTATTACGGCGACCATTATGACGGCTGCAATAATAAAGGTGATGATGGTTTTGTTGATCTCATGGAAATAATCGGTGTCTTCGACTGCTTTTACACAACCGATCACCTTTCCGCTGTAATCCTCAATGGGGATGCTCACAATGGATTTGCCGGACTTTCTGTCAAAATCGAGAACAACCTCCCCTCTCAACATCCGTTCCTCTGTTGATGCTCCCTCAACAGTCTTTTCGGAAAGTTCCCCGTTGAACGCTGTTGTACCGTAATAATCTATGTTCTCACCGAGATTAACCCCTTTTTGAAGGTTATAAAAGAAGAATTCGCCTCCGAACTGCCCCTTTAAATAGTCAAGAAAATCCTCGCCGAACGTCATTCCGAATTCAAGGGAACCGGTATGCTCCCCCTGGTAATACATCGGAACCAGACCTCTTATGCCGTACCCGTAACTGCCCTGATCAAGACCGAGGATAAACCCCTCATCCCGGTTTGTCTCAACAATGGTCGGTCTGACATCACTGAGATCATCACTGTGTTTCTCCGGTTTATGCATTCGCAGAAAACTGATAGCAGGCGGTTGATGAAAATGCAGCTGATAGATATCCATTTCCTCGGAAAGAACGGTGTAGATCTCATTCAGCTCGTTTTTCAACGCCTCTCTTTTGCCTTCGGCAAAGAGTTTCTTGATCTCTTCGTTTTCCGAAAGTACATAGGCCCCCATCAGTGCGATCCGTGATTGATTATCAATTGTGGTTCTCACAAAAGATGCTGTGACATCGGCCCTCTTCTGATACTCTTTGTTCAACGCGTTGATATTCGCATTGATGAGAAAAAAAGAGACGACTAAAAAAACAAGTCCGACAACAACCCCTATGATAACACTGAGCTTTCCTATCAGTCCTAGCTTCATCATTTCACATCCCTTTCATAGATATTATGCATTTAAAATCATGTATTATGATACCATATAGAGAAAACAGCGATTTAATTGAGAGTATGATTATGCGTTACGATTATTTTGCATTAAATCAAAAGTAAGGAGAGGTCATTTTTATAATAGCCAACAGTCATTTCGGATTAAAGCGTCTCAGTGATATAATCAAATGAGCAATTGTGTAAACGGATAGAACGAATCTCTACTGAACGGAAATGAAAGAACGGGTGAAAACATGCAAATCTGCTGTACAAAGAAATTATACGACAAAATGAAAATAACCCCCGAAAGGGATGCTGAAGAACCGGCTTTATACAGTTGGCACGCCAATTTGATTGACGTGTACGGAGCCGGGCAGACGGTTGTATTGTCCAACGATAAAACTCGTTACACTCTTGTTTTAGCGGGTTTGAAGCAAAAACATTTCAAAAGACTCGGTGAACACATCATCACAGCACTGAAGGAAACGATGAGAGAAGAAACCGTCAAGCAAGAAGTCGTGGACAAATATTTAGAAGAAGCCGGTGATATTGTTTACACCAAAACAAGAAACCGGTCGCTGCTGGCGAAAATGAACAAATCCTGTGACAGCACCCATTTTCTGGGCGATTCAATCGACAAAAACAGCATTTACCAACCGGAAATCGCCAAAGCTGTCAGTAGTATCGGTGTGGACAGAAAAGAAATACGGGATGCTAATCCGAACGAAGACTTTTACGAAAAACTTCAAGCAATATACGGGGACACCATTTTTGACACCCGGGCAGTTGAGCTTTTTGTTTCACTTGATCTTGAAAAAACACAAATAACGAGACGCCTGCTGGTCCATCCGGATATTTCCTTTTTTAAACTCCACCTTCTCCTGCAGGCGGCGTATGGTTGGTTGGGCTATCATCTGCATTCGTTTTATGTCTACCCCGGCGATACGCCGGATAAAGAATTCAAAAAGCGGTACAGACCTCCGGAAAAACGATACATTCCGATAGTTGAATTAGTCAATTCGGAAGAGGAACTTTCCTATGAGAATCCCTGGACGAAAGAAAAACGAATGGAAATAGGTAACCGCCTCTCGGATTATTTACCGGCCAAAATCCTGTATGTTTATGACTACGGTGACGAGTGGCATCATTATATAGAGATTACCCGGACAATTGATGATGCCAAACCACCCATTCCCCGATGTATAGACGGCAAAGGGAACACGCCGCCGGAAGATGTCGGAAGCATCTCAGGTTATGAAGAATTCATAGAGGCGATCAACGACCCGGATCATCCCGAACATGAATCGTACAAAATCTGGGCGGAATCACTGAACTATGAAACCTTTGACATTGAAAAAGTCAACGAAAGAATTCCGAGATTTGTGAACAGCTATTTTGCCTATTTTTAAAGGTTCCGAACCGTCCGGCCATTATTCATTCTTTCGTAAGAACGATTGAAAGAGGTTGGGTTATTAACGTATCGTGAAAAACGAAACCAAGTGATGATGTAATGATGAAGGAAGCGACGGTTTTTCTACAGAAAAGCGGCCATCATGAACGTGGAGTTTTTATAAAGAATATACGATGAGGAGTGGAGCATATGGAATATTTTAACACATTAGGAGAACTTCTGAAAACGCTTCCTAAAGAAGAGTTAGTTCGTTTAGGAGAAAATCAGGGTCTTGACTCCCCCCAAAAATTGAAGAAGCCCCATCTTGTTAAGCATCTCAGCAAAGCGATACCATCAAAATTCCAGGAAGAATTCATCTATCTCACATCTGAGGAACTGAAGATTCTTTCAGGCGAAATACAACCTGCCCCTGATATTCTTGATGGTGAAGTGAGAAAAGAGAAAAACAAATTTAGAGATGATGACTTTTCCATACCGGAGCTGATGGACGATATGGAAGCCGGAGAGCCGTTGGATGATTTCTTCGATGCCCTGGATGAGGTACAAGAAGAAATGTTCTTTGAAAAAGCTGAACCGCTTCATTATTTAATCAATCAAGGCTACGTCTATTATCGTGAGGATGCCGATAATCCTTTTCAAGTACCGTCTGAGATTTACGAACTCAGTATCCAAAAGGAAAAGACTCAGAAGGTGGATTATCAAAGGATTCAAAAATATATTTTTGCAACACTCACTCTCTATGGCTGTTGCTCGTATGAGCGGCTTCATTTTCTGTTCCACCATCAAAACGGATCATACATCTCTTTAGAAGACCTCCGTGATTACGTTAGACGGTTTGCTGAAAAACGACAGAAGTTTTCTGCGAATGATCATTATTTCTTCGACAAGGTATTAGACAAAAAGGAGCTGGACGCGCTTATCAATTCCGGGCAAGAACTCTACTACTTTCCAACCATAGAAGAAATCAATTATTACAGCACCGAGCAATTCCGGGCTCCGGCAATGGCGAAATATAATGAACTGAGAGACTTAATCTTACACAAAACCAAGATCGAGGAGCTCCTTACCGGAGAGCTGATCGGGTACGAAGAGGCGACGGAAGAAGGGGGCATTGATATCCTCATGGATTATAATCATATCCTGGAATTTATAACCCTTTCCTTAAAAATGGGAGATGACCTCAACACCTTTCTTGAAGAACTCGGAAAAACGGGGTTCCGGTTTGACTCTGAAAAGGATCTGAAAGACGCACAAGCCTTGTATCTGGAGGCATCGGAGAATACAAGAAAATGGCCGTTGAAAGGATTTTTGAATGCTTAATTAAGTGATTAAAAGGCAATCAACAATAGGGACAGTCCGTGAAAAAAACCGCTGATTTAATTGGAGGTGCCATCATAATAATGAATAACACGCTCTACCAGTTTGAGGTCTATCTATATGGAATCAGACCATTAATTTGGAGACGTATTGCAATAACCAGTGATGCTTCTTTCTGGGAACTGGGTTCTGCCATTTTAGATGCCATGGGATGGGAAGTCATTCATCTCTTTGCCTTTAAAATTGAGAAAGACGGCAGTGATTCCTGTCAAAATATCACACTTTCCTCTTTTGCTCTGGATGATTACCTTCCCGCCCAACAGGTGAAATTGAGTGATTATTTTAAAAGAGAAAAGGACGTCTGTCTGTTTGTCTACGATTTTGGTGATAACTGGACCCATGTGGTGAGGCTCGAAGCTATCGAAGAAGCGGATCCAAACATGATGTATCCCAAATGTCTTGATGGTGAAAGAGCCTGCCCGCCGGAGGATTGTGGAGGGATTAACGGCTATTATCACATGTTGGAAACCTTCAATAATCCCGAAGATGAAGAACATGAGGAACTATGTGAATGGTTGGGCGAGGATTATGAACCGGAAATGTTTATGCCTGACGCATGCTGTTTTTCTGATCCGAAAAGTCGTTTTGAACGCCTTCAAAAAGGCTTGATGTGGTAACTGAGTTTAAAGAAACAACAACAGGGACGGTCCCTGTTGAAAAAACTATTGGAGGAAAGTAATCACGGGTGTTTTGATTCAGTTAAGGAACCGTGATATCAGTCTTTGGGAGTTGTATGTGATGATGAGGCGATGAGTTTTGGAATGTCCTTGACAATATGTCGAAAACGGTATATAATCATGGGGTGGAATAATGAAAGTAATATATTATCCAGAGGGTGCAGATTTATTAATTCAAAGGGTTTTAAGATTTTCAAAAAAGTCAAACAAACCGTTATACAATCGTATAAAGAAAGTGCTGGAAAAAATGGAAAATGACATTGATGGCTTTAAAGAGGATTTGAAAAGAAATGAAGCCTTCCCTAAAAACAAGCAAGAGATTAAGAGATTGGATGATATTCATCCGGGATTGTATGAACTGCGTATACCACCTTCTGATAAAGCAGCTGTATATCGGATATACTTTGGTTTCGACATAACAGAACAAAGGGTTATTTTGCTTTCAGCAGAAAGAAAGAAACAAGGAGATAATGCCAAAGAGATGGTTTCTTCAGGTTGTTCTTTGGCGGAATATATCAAAAAGGAGGAAAAATCTGATGAAAAATAAAAAAAATACTTCTCTGAACGAAATGTCCAAGGAAAAGAAAGACTTTCTAAGGAAAAATCTGATAGAAGCAAGAGAAAAAATAAAGAATGGAGAAAAAGTAAATGACTTCAATATAGAATTTGACCGCTCTGATCCAGAAGAAAATCTTAAAGAACAATTGATTGATATTTCAGTAGACCTTGTTCTTTTAAGGGAAAAAAACGGTTTGACCCAAAAGCAATTAGCTGAGTTAACCGGGAAACAACAATCAAAAATCTCGAAATTAGAGAATCTAAGTGGTGATTTACCTTCATTGAAGACCTTAATTGAAGTTATTCAAGCTCTTGGTCACAGATTTTATATGACCGCTTATGGGGAATATACATATACTGTGCCTGAGGAGCACAGAGAAATTGTTGACAAAATAGCAGATGCGAAAAAACTAAAAAAAGAAGAAATACTTGAAAAGCTTATTTCAAAAGAAATCGAATATTTTGAAGATATTGATCCAGAGAAAGCATTTATAGAAGCTGAAATCTTATTCAATCAAGAAGAAATGGCCGACTTTGTTTTGGATAATTATGGAAATAAGAAGACTTCTTTTTATAATGTTCCCAGTTTCTATGAAGAAGAGGACTTTGTATGTGATGCTATTGGGGTGTAAATATGAATAAAGAAAAGTTGATTTATGAATTCTTTTCAGAGATTGAATTGTTAAACATTAATAAAATCAAACATCACTTTGGTTTTTTTAACAGGCAAGCTTTGCAGAAAGCCGAAAAACCAGCAAGTCCGAAAATCTCAGTAGAGTTTATTATAAGTGGCTTTGATAAATCTGAAGACGCCGTTGAGTTTGTAGTTTCTCACTATTTGAAAGCTATCAGTTCTGATGAAAAAACGATCTATTTTGAAATAAAAGTTGATTATGCTGTTATTTTTAGATGCCTGACTGACTTTACCAGAAATTTCGAATCAGTGAGCATTGAAGATCATTTAAAGGAAGTAAAAGGAACATTAAGGTATCTCACATTACCTTATTTTAGAAAAATCGTTCAAGACGATACAATAGAAGCTGGACTACCTTCTCTGGTTTTACCACTTATGAAAGTAAAGCAATCAAAAGGAATCCGGTCACAAAACAACAACAGAGACGATCCCTGTTGAAAAATCTATTTCACAGTAAACCAGATAAACTTCCACCATGTCAATCGCTTCCTGGTTGTTTTCGGATTGATTCCCTACGTATGCAGGGGTGAACCGGGACAAGTGAGAGTTATAATCAAATTGTGTGGAACGGAGCCCAAAAGCTTGAAAAGGAAATAAAAAAGGCGTATCCTGAATTTATAGGAAAATAAAGAGAGTCGAGGAGGAAATTACTTGAGATTTCAAAAACTCGTTGCCGTTGACAACACTGGAATGGAGCCTGACGCTAAAGAAAAGATCAAGGAATACGCGCAAGAAGTGAAATTTTATGAGGATTTCCCCTCCAATCCCTTGGAGATTATTGCCAGGATTAAGAGATCATCGCCCAATGAGCCCCCCGCAGACGCAGTCTTGGTTTCCTGGAATACATCTATCGATCGAAGTATCATTGAACACTGTCCATCAATCCGATACATTGGGATGTGTTGCAGCCTTTATGATGAAAAGAGTGCAAACGTAGATATAAAAGCAGCACGTGAAAATGGGATTCAGGTCCTTGGAATCAGGGATTATGGCGATGAAGGTGTGGTTGAATTCATTATCAGTGAACTCATTCGTCTCTTTCACGGATTTGGTGAGAACATGTGGAAAAGTGAACCGGTTGAACTCACGAACCAAAAACTTGGAATCGTTGGCCTTGGTACTACGGGAAAAATGCTTGCTGATACTGCACTCGCCTTTGGTATGAAGGTTTTTTACACTAGTCGAACCAGGAAACCTGATTTTGAAGCTAAAGGCCTTCAATATCTTGAACTATCTGAGATGCTTGGCGTAGTAGATGTTGTTTCCACTCATTTACCAAAGCATACGGTAGTCCTGGGAGACAAAGAATTCGATATAATGGGGAAAGGGAAAATCCTCATCAACACATCACTTAGTCCAACTTATGAAATAGAGCCTTTCACAGAATGGGTCCAAAAGAAAGACAATTATGCCATTTTTGATAGAGCCGCTATGGGAGAGTATTTTGAACGATTCAAGCGTTTGGATGCTGTAATTTCTTCCCATAAGGTTTCAGGTTGGACAAAACAAGCGAGAAAACGTCTGTCAGAAAAAGTGATTGAGAATATTCATTCCTTTTTAAACACAACTAACGAATAGTATTTGTGAATAAAGGATGATTCTACTGCAAAAACTAAAAAAACAAAGTTTAAACCACTATATGATGTACAAAAAAATATAGAGATATACTATATCTGGCTCTTTTTCGACAGTGAAAGACCTTTTTGCAGTGGAATCATCAATGATGTGCTTGATATATCCAAGTTAGAGTCGGGAAAACTCAAACTCGAGTACATCCCCTTTGATATCAGAAGACGCTTCAATGACACAACTAAATTGACCCTTCGGGGTTTGTCTCTTCCAGCAGGCTTCACAATAGGTTGCTTGTATCATTGAAAGTGTTTTTTTAATGAGGCGTTGATGTCATTCAGGGTCTCCTTGAATGCATCTAACTTCTCGTCTATTCTCGACTTTTTTTCGGTGTTATTTTGGAGAGTATGATTGTAGATTGCCAGGATATCATCGACCGATTCTTTCAGGTCGGTGCTGGTGTCCTGGCTTTTTTCCGAGAGTTCGCGGATCTTGTCGGCTACAATCCCGAAGCCTTTCCCCTTTTCTCCTGCCCGGGCGGATTCGATGGCGGCGTTTAGGGAGAGAAGTCGGGTCTGGGAGAATATCTTTTCGTTTTCATCGATGGTTTGATCCAGTTGTGTCAGCAGTTCGTTCAGCTGATTATCCAATGTTTGCCGATCATGCCCGTTTTCAGTTTCTATGCCGCTTAAACCATTAATGGCGGTTTCCAGTCTGGTTTGAAGGGCTTTTACATCCGCTTTAAACCGCTCCAGTTTTTGAATCCGGTTCTCCTGTTCGGTGAGTTTCTCCGTGAGTCTTCTCTCTTTGTTCCCGGCTTTTTCGGTTTTCTCCGTTTTCTTCTCTTTTTCTTTTAAAGAGTTCAGTTCGCGCTTTAACGCCTCGTTTTTCTCTTTCTCTCTTAATAAGTCTCTTTTCAGGGCTTTTTGTTCTGAATCGAGGGTTTGCCTTAGTCCCTCTTTTTTTTGCTCTTCCTTTTCCATTCTTCTTTTTAAGTCGTTTTCTGCAGTTTCTTTTTCTTTTATCATCTGCAGCCATTCTGCATTTGTGTTGTGATATTTATAGATGAGCAAAAAAGCGGTTGAGATAAGGATGAAGGGAATAACCCACGTAATCGTGAGTCTGGTCATCCTGTAAAGGGGTGTTTCCCGCTCTTCGAGAGGTTTTGTTGGTTCTATCCGGGAGTTTATCCGGGGCACAATGGCGGCAATAATCGCTGTCTTTTGTTTGTCGGCTGTGAGCAGTTCATTCAGCCGCGTTTCCCATTCCCTGCTTGCCTCCAGGAGTGTGTTAATGATCTCTTTCTCTTTTGAATCCGGGAGATAGGGTAATGTCTGGGCTTCCAACGACTCAATTCCGTTAATCATGCTGTTTGAGAGGAAAAGGAGGTCCTCCGATAATTGGCTGTTTGCGAAGAATCTTGAGGAGACAATCTTGAGGTTGGCACTCATCATATCGACAAAGATACGCTG
>CAZVWW010000011.1:0-13988 GCA_964631265.1 uncultured Thermotogaceae bacterium | reverse complement strand
TCCTCTCTGAAGACAATGAACGAGAATGAGAGCAAAACGCCTGCTGCCAAAAAGAGAATGACAGTGGACAACAAAAGACTTCTGTTCCGCTTTTTCGGTTTATCCATGGCCATATCAGTTTTTCCTTCTGAAAGACGGATTGTTCATTGTATCATCCTCCGGGATAGGCATTACTTTGGAATGACTGTTGATGACATCAGTTATAAAAAAGTATATCATAAAAGCGTGAAGGACTGTCTTTTCCATCCGGTGAAAATGGATCCGGTTTCTTGCAGGCGTTTTCTTGCCGGGTTGCTTAAAATTAACCGCATAATTTGCTATAATACAAAATGGGCTTGAACAAAAGGAGGGAATGATGAATCCATGGATATGTTGATTAAAAACATCAAGCAGTTGGTGACCCCGCTCGGTAACAAGGCGAAAAAGGGCAGGGATATGAAAAAGCTGCTGATTAAGAACAATATCGATATGTTGATAAGAAACAGTGTGATACGGGAGATTGATTACAGCATAGATCTCCCCGGTGATTTTGAGGGGAGCGTTATAACAGCGGATGAGCTGGTTGCGACTCCCGGATTTGTAGACCCGCATACGCATATACCATTCTACGGTATGCGTTTTGAAGAGTTTTTCCTGCGTGAAAAGGGTGCGGACTATATGGCGATCATGGAGGCGGGTGGTGGCATCGTAAGCACCACAAGGGCTGTCAGAGAGGCCGCTTTGGATGAGCTGGTGAGATTCAACAGCCGTTTCGTAAAGGAAATGTTTGAAAAAGGAATCGTGGCATTTGAAGGGAAGAGCGGCTATGGACTTGACACGGAGACGGAGATCAAGCAGTTGAAGGCCCTTTTCAAGCTCGAAGAGCTCTGTCCGCAGAAGATTGTCAAGACCTTTCTCGGACCGCATGCGCTTCCGCCGGAGTATTCAGATTATCAGGCCTATATGGATCATGTCAACTCAGAGATGCTGCATCAGGTCAGTGAGGCATTTGAGGAGCCGCTTTTTGCGGATATCTTCTGTGAAAAAGGGGTTTTCACGCTCGAGCAGTCCCGGGAGTATATCAAGACAGCTAAAAAGCTCGGTTTCGATATACGGCTTCATGCCGATGAGATAGCGTATCTCGGCGGCAGTGAGCTTGGTGCTGGAGAAGGGGCCCGTTCAGTCGATCATCTGATTGCCATAACAGATGAAGGTATTCAGGCCCTTTCCGACAGTGATACAATCGCCACATTACTACCCGGGACCAGCTTTTTCCTCGGGAAACCCTACGCACCGGCCAGAAAGATCATTGATGCGGATGTCGCCGTTGCATTGGCGAGTGATTTTAATCCCGGTTCTTGCACGATAAACGATCCCACCTTCATCGCTTATTTGGCCGTTGATCGCTTAAAGATGGAGCCGGAGGAGATTTTGACAGCCATGACCCTGAATGCCGCTGCCTCATTAAAACTGGCGGATGAGTGGGGAAGTCTCGAGACCGGAAAATTAGCCGGTGTTTTGCTCTGGGATATTCCCGACTACAGAGCGGTGCCTTATTTCCCGTCACATAATATGATTGACACGGTGATCTCCCCGGAAAAAGTGATGAAGTTAAAGGGTTGTGTATAAGCGAATGAGTGAGAGTAAAGAAAGACTCAAATTTATAGAAAAACACAACGGCAATTTCAAGTTTGCAGGGAATAAACATACACGCGTCAAACAGGTGATGTCGATTATCAAGAACACAAAATCCAATCCGAAGAATCTCATCGTTGTCGAAGGTTTCTGGGGATTGGAAACGGTTTTAAAGAACCGGGTTCGGGTTGAATCAGTCCTTTTCTCACCGGAACTCTTTCTGTCGCAGGAAGCGGTTGATCTGGCTGATCAATTCATTAAGCTGCCCGGTGACCACGATATATGTCTGGTGTCGGATAAGGTCTTTTCAAAGATGAGTGAGTACAACAAGCCCGACGGATTATTGGCGGTCTGCGAACTGCCCCGTTATGATCTGAATGAGCTCAAACCAGATGGTGATTCCGTTTATATCATACTGGACGGCGTTGAGATACCGGGCAATATCGGAACAATCCTGAGAACGGCAGACGGTGCCGGAGTGGATGCTGTTTTTGTGACAAACCGGAAGGCCAGACTCACCCATCCGAAGATATTGAAAGGCAGTCAGGGAGCAATATTCTCGATACCGGTGATGGAAATTGAACAGAACAACCTTATCGACTGGCTTAAAGCAAACGGTGTCCGGATAGTGTTGACGGACACGGATGCGGAAGTTTCATACGATGAACCGGATTATCCGGGGAATATAGCCCTTGTAGCCGGAAGTGAACGATATGGTATAAGAAAAGAGTGGTATAATCACGACGATCTAAGGGTTTCGATACCGATGTACGGCATGAGTGATTCATTGAACGTCGCCGTATCCACGTCCATCATCCTTTATCAGATGAGGATGAAAAAAGGGATACGAAAAAAGTAGATCGTATTTTATATATACGCTCATTGAGGTTTTATCGATAACGATACCGAATAACAGGAGGAAAGCGGTTGAAAATACATTTTGAGACATTCGGTTGCCAGATGAATGTTAATGACTCGGAGATCATGAAGGGCATACTGATGGAAAAAGGGCACTCGCTTGTTGAAATGGAGGAAGCGGATCTTGTTGTTGTCAACACCTGTGCGGTGAGACAAAAATCCGAGGATAAGGCCTATGCATTGATCGGCCGGATCAACAAGATGAAAAAGAAGAGCGGTGACAAAAAAACACCGAAGATAGGCGTCTGTGGCTGTGTCGCTGAGAAAGAACAGGAGAGGCTTCTCCGCAGAGACGGGGTGGATTTCATATTTGGTACGAGGGCCATCACCCATATCAACGCGTATATCAAAAAGGCCTTTGACAGGGAGCGTTTTGCTGACTTCGGAGATTATCTGAACGAGATCAACGAAGAAACGCCTATGATAAGAGAAAGCCGGCATCACGCCTGGGTGACCATCTCCTACGGCTGCAATAAATTCTGCTCCTACTGCATCGTCCCCTATACAAGAGGCCGTGAATTGAGCAGACCTTTTGATGAAATCATACGCGAGGTCGGTACATTAGCAAAAGAGGGGTATCGTGAAGTAACACTGCTCGGCCAGAATGTCGATGCCTACGGGCTTGATGTACAAGAGGAGCACGTCAGTTTTGCCAATCTCCTCCGGGAGGTGGCGAAGATTGACGGGATCGAGCGGATATGGTTTTTAACCTCCTATCCGTCTGACTTTTCCGAAGAGGTCATAGAGGTCATGTCACAATCATCCAAATTCGCGAATTCAATCCATCTGCCGGTCCAATCGGGGAGTGACAAAATACTCTCGGCTATGAACCGCCGTTATACAAGAGAAGAATACCTGAATCTTGTCAGAAAAATAAAAGAAGGCCTTCCCGAAGTCTCGTTGACCAGCGATATTATTGCGGGCTTTCCGGGTGAGACCGACAAAGACTTTGATGATACAGTGGCACTGGTTAGAGAGGTGGGGTTTGAGAAGGTCAATCTGGCGTTGTATTCTCCGCGGGAGGGTACATTGGCAGCGCGTAAGATGAAAGATAACGTCCCTGCCGGGATAAAGAAAAAGCGTTTAAACGCCCTGCTTGAAATTCAGAAAGAGATGAACCGGGCCGTTAACAACCGCTACAACGACACGATAGTGGAGATTATCGGTGAGGGGATGCTGAAAAAGAAAAAGGAGATGCTGTACGGGAGAACCGATCGAAATAAGATCGTGATATTCCCGGGCGATGAAAGCAGAATAGGGGAATGGACCCGGGTGAGAATCCACCGGGTCTCAGCAGGTCCGCTCTATGGTGAGGTGGTTTAGCCTTGCCCGGAAAAAAAACGACACCCATGATGAAGCAGTATCAGGAGATAAAAGCCCAATACACAGATGCCATTTTACTCTTCAGACTCGGGGATTTCTACGAGGCGTTCTTTGAGGATGCCAAGACGGTCTCCAAAACCCTTCAGCTTGTGCTGACCCACAGAAACGGCAACGATATGGCCGGTATTCCTTATCATGCGTTGGAAAATTATTTAAAAAAACTGGTCAACGCGGGATTCAAAGTGGCCATCTGTGAACAGGTGGAGGATCCGAAAGAAGCCAAAGGGATCGTCAGAAGAGAAGTCACAAGGATTGTAACGCCGGGAACAGTCGTTGAGGAATCGCTTATCGAAGACAGCTCGAACATCTTTATGGCTTCTGTAATGGATATGGAAGACGATTATTACGTTGTACTTCTGGATATATCAACGGGACAGTCGATGATCTTCAAGAGAGACAACTGGTCAACGATTGAGGATATTTTGAAGAAATTCGACGTGGTTCAGCTCCTTTATCCCGAAACCGGTGAATGGGAGATGAGGATTATCGGGACGAAGAAACAGCTGAAAGACCTCTATGCCGAACCGTTGCCGGGTTGGTACTATAATCACAGCGAATCCGTCAATCAGCTGAAGCGGGTCTTTGATGTCGGTGATCTGGCCTTTCTGGAACTGCCCAATGAGGCCGTAACACTTTTCGGGGCCACGCTTAAATACCTTGAATACCAGCATATGAACGCCTTTTATCACCTCTCGCGCCCCATGTACATGAACAACATGGACAGAATGATGATCGACAACACAACGGTTGAAAATCTCAACCTCTTTTCTTCCCGGGGGGACAGGCGGTCCAAATCGCTCTTTGATGTGATCAACTCAGCGTCAACATCCATGGGAAACCGGAAGCTTAAGGACTGGCTCCTCTCACCGCTGAGAAATGAGGATGAGATCCTGAAAAGACTCGATCATGTGAGAGAGTTGTATTCAGATGAGGTTTTTCTCGAGGAGCTTCAGATGCTCCTCAACGACATCTACGACATTGAACGGATCATATCACGGCTTTCCTACAAGAAGATTCAACCGGCCGATTATGTCTCGTTGAAATCCACGCTCGAGACCATTCCGGGAATTATGGATTTGATGGACGGCCGAAAAACGTTTATTGATCTTTACGAAGAACTCGATCCGCTGGAGGAGTTGTGTAAACTTCTCGAAAGGGCGCTTTATGACGAGCCGGACAGCCAGGTCGGATTGGGGAAAACGATCAGGCAGGGGTTTAAAAAAGAACTTGACAGCTACCGGGAACTCCTTCAGGGAAGTGGCGAGAAGCTTAAAGAACTTGAAGAATACGAAAGAAAACGAACCGGGATCTCCAAACTCCGTATCCGTAAGAATAAGGTTTACGGGTATTACATCGAGGTATCAAAGGCCAATGCATCAAAAGTCCCCGATGATTATGAACGAAAACAGACGCTGGTCTCCTCGGAAAGATACATCAGCGATGCCTTAAAGCCCATTGAAGAGGATCTCAACCGGGCCATCGAGATGGTTGAAGCCCTTGAAAAAGAGGCCTTCAGGGATTTGATTGAGATGACGTTCGACTATATTGGACGCCTGCAGAAAAACGCCACCGCCCTTGCCTGTGTCGATGTCTACGTTTCCCTTGCTAAGACAGCGGTTAAAAACGGTTATTGTGAACCCGCTTTCAACAAAAACGGGGATTTCTCGGTCTTAAAAGGAAGGCATCCGGTTGTCGAAGAATTTGAAGAGCAGTTTATACCGAATGATCTGGTCATGGATCACGATAATTCCTTTATCATCCTGACCGGGCCGAATATGTCCGGTAAATCCACTTATCTCAGGCAAACGGCTCTGATCTGTCTGCTGGCCCAAACCGGATCCTTTGTCCCTGCCGAAAGAGCGAATCTTCCCATTTTGGACAGGATATTCACACGAATCGGTGCTCGAGATGACCTTTCGTCCGGGAAAAGTACCTTCCTGGTTGAGATGTCCGAAACGGCAACCATTCTGAACAACGCCACAGAGGATTCCCTTGTCATTCTTGATGAGGTTGGAAGGGGAACGAGCACCTATGATGGTATCAGCATCGCCTGGGTGGTTTCAGAACACCTTTACAGTGTGGTCGGTGCCTATACCATATTTGCCACCCATTACAACGAGCTGACCGAGCTCTCCAATCTCTATTCGGGGATGAAGAACATGCGGGTCGAGGTAACGGAAAAGGACGGCAGCGTGATTTTCCTGCACAAAGTCGCAGATGGTGTTGCATCAAAGAGTTACGGGATTGAAGTTGCCAGAATTGCGGGGTTGCCCCCTTCTGTGGTCGAAAGGGCACACGATGTCCTATCCTCAATCACAGCCGAGAAGAAACTTGATAAAAAAATCAGAGTGCTTGGCAATCAGCAGCTTGAAGAGATAAAGAGTAAAACAGCCAGCAGAAAGATCGGAGGCGGCCGCATCCGAAGAAGAAAGAAACGGGCGACGGAGAATCAGTTAAGTATTTTTGAAAGAGGTGATAACGATTAAAGTACTCGATCCCCTGGAGATGAAAAAGGCAGACCAATATACCATAGAATCAAGAGGGATACCTTCCATCGTATTGATGGAAAGAGCCGCTCATTCAGCAGTTAGAGCTATATTAGAGTTTTCGGATTCAGAAAGATATCCGACAGAAAACAGAAACAGTCGGGTGAAAAATCCCGAAAAGGTGCTTGTGTTATGCGGTATTGGCAACAACGGGGGAGACGGACTGGCTGCCGCCAGGGAACTGAGCGATCTTGGCTGGCGGGTAACCGTTCTTGTACTAACGGATAAAGCAGGTCACTTTGGGATCAACAAATTATCGGGTAATGCGGGAACGGAGTTCAATCTCCTGAAAGACACAGATGTTGAAATAATCGCCGACCCGGACTATAATAATCTGGACTTAACGGCCTTTGATTTGTATATCGATGCCATCTTCGGGACTGGTCTCTCGAGAAGAATTCCGGGGTTTATGGAGGCTGTTTTACAGGAGATCAACACGATGAACGGATTAAAAGTGGCCCTCGATGTACCAACCGGTATCGACAGCCGCAACGGGCTGCTTTATGCTGATAACCCCTTTAAAGCGGATATGACGGTTTCTTTTGCCTTTCCGAAAACAGGACTGCTATTCTACCCTGCCAGAGAGTATGTCGGGCAGCTCCGGGTCACCTATATCGGTATCTCAAGTAATACACCAGAAGAGCTGGGCAGAGCAGACTGGAAAGAAAAATACCTCATGAATCACAGAACGGCCCGACGGGATCTGCCCGTCCGAAAACCGGATGGTTACAAAGGAACCTTCGGACGGGTGGCTGTTATCGGAGGCAGCCACAGATACAGAGGCGCCCCGGTACTGGCATTGAAAGCGGCGCTGAAAAGCGGAACAGGACTCCTAACCGGAATTATGCCGTGCATGTCCCCCGGGAAGACCAATCCGGTCTACAGTTTCGGGATACCCCCGGAGATCATGCTGAATTCGCCCCCTGAGTCACTCGATTTTCACGGTTTCAACAGTTTAAACACGATCATCGACAGTGTGAACGAACAGGATGTCGTCCTCCTGGGACCGGGAATGGGGAGGGAATACTCAACGCAATGCCTTGTTCTGGAATTAATCACCCAACTCAAAATGCCGCTTGTCCTCGATGCGGATGCCCTATTTGCCTTGGCGGGGGAGGATGTGTACGATTTTCTTTCAAAAAACAGCAAAGAGAGAGAGATTGTATTGACACCGCATATTGTGGAGTTCTCAAGACTCATCAAAAAGGACCCGGTGGATATCAGAAGAAATCTTGTGGATGAAGCGGTTGACTTTTCGAGCAGAACAGGAACCACCCTTGTATTAAAGGGAGCCACAACAATCGTGGCAACACCATTGGGACAGGCGGTATTGAATATCAGCGGAAATCAGGGGCTGGCCACAGGCGGATCAGGGGACTGCCTCGGCGGTATGATTGCCTCCTTCATCGGTCAGGGATTAAACGCCGTTTCAGCGTCAAAACTGGGGGTGTACCTGCACGGATTGACAAGTGATTTGTATACCGAAAACGGTTATGCCGGTGCGTTTACACCAACAGATTTGATCAACTACATCCCGTTGGCCCTCTCACGTGTTGACGGTTAAATAGAATCCTGTATGATGTTCCGTGATAGCCAATTTAAAGATAACGGAGGTTGTAGGAACTGATGAATAAAAAAGCCGTTGTTGAAGCGCTTGTCTTTTCAACCAATAAAGGACTTGATCTCTCTCAGATTGTCAAAGTGACTGAGTTTCCAAAAAATGAGGTGATCAGTCTACTGGAGGAACTGACGGAGGATTATGACCATCAGGATCACGGTATAAGCCTGAGAAAGGTCGGCAGGAAATACAGCTTCTTTACCAAAGAAGCGTATGCCAACTATATAACGGAGCTGATCAGACGGCCCGTTGACAAACTGACCCCAACTCAGCTGGAGGTACTGGCGATTGTGGCCAAGAACGAAAGAGTAACCAAGACCGGGGTAGAGACGATTCGGGGAAAAGATTCAAGTAATCAGCTCCTGGAGTTAATGGTGTCGGGACTCTTGAAAAGGAAGCGGATCAAGGCCCCCGGAAGGCCGTATGCCTACAGTGTGACGGACAATTTTTTCGAAGTCTTTAAGATGTCTGACATCGAGCTGTCCGAATTCCTGGAAAGCAACGATTCTCCCGGCGGGGAAACGGAAGCAGAAGCGGAGACAAATGCCCCCGTTCCGGAAGTGGATGACAAGAAATCAGAATCTCAAGAAGAGAAAACCGGGGAAACCAAAGAGTGAAATGGTGAAAAGCGGGAAATTATGATAAAATAGAGCAAATACTAATATTAAACAAACTTGCGTATTAAGTTTACGGGCGGAGGGGAAAGTTTTGAGTAAAAAGAAGATAGAAGTCGAGGTTTATTCTGAGATCGGTGATCTGGAGGCAGTTATCCTGCACACTCCCGGGTGTGAAGTGGAGAATATGACACCGGAGAATGCTGAAAGGGCCCTTTACAGTGATATCCTCAACCTGTCGGTGGCAAGGGAGGAATACTCAGAACTGAGAGGTGTTCTCGACAAGATGACAAAGACCTTTCAGGTGAAAGATCTGTTGAAAGAGACGCTCCAGGACGAGGCGATTAAGCGGGAACTGGTTGATGAGATCTGTGAAAGAGAAGGTTCGGGTAATATCAAACGCTATCTTTTTTCATTGGATTCAGATGAATTGGCAACACAGCTGATAGAAGGGGTCCCCCTCAAGAGAAAGACACTCACGGATTATTTCAGTCCGGAGCGCTATTCCCTGAGACCACTCCACAATTTCTTCTTTACACGGGATGCCTCGGTCAGTCTGGGAAATCATGTGTTGATCAACAAGATGGCATCAACAGTTCGATCCAGAGAATCACTGATCATGGAAACCATCTTCAATCACAGCTCGATGGTAAGCGGCGATACAATCAATCCGATCAGGCGAAAGCACTGCCCGGATGATCTGACAATAGAGGGCGGCGATGTTCTGGTTGCCCGTGAGGATATTCTGGTAATCGGCATGGGCGGGAGAACGACTTCCAAGGGCATTGATTTCATCATTGACCATATTAAGCATCGCGGGGAATCAAAACACATCATTGTCCAGGAATTACCGAAAACACCGGAGTCCTTTATTCATCTTGACATGGTTTTTACACTTCTCGATGTGAACAAATGCATGGTTTACGAACCGGTTATTTTAAAGAGCAGCAATCTGAAGACCGTGCACATCGACATTGAAAACGGAGAAGTTAAGATATGGGAGGAAGACAATCTCATCGATTCGCTTCGGAGGCTTGGCATGCCGCTTGAACCTGTTTTTTGCGGCGATAACAAAGACGATTGGGTCCAGGAGAGAGAACAATGGCACAGTGGAGCGAATTTCTTTGCCATGGCGCCTGGTAAGATCATTGGTTACAAGAGAAATGCGAGCACAATCAACGCCATGAACAAAGCGGGATTCGAGGTTATCGATGCGAAAGATGTTCTGAATGAAAAGAAAAACCTCGGAGACTACAGTAAATTCGTCGTGACCATGGAGGGCTCTGAGCTAGCGAGGGGTGGAGGAGGCTGCAGATGTATGACGATGCCGGTAAGAAGAACGCCTGTTAAATGGTAGAACAAAAGAATATATCAGCTTTTCTCAATGAGAGTGGCGTGCTGCTGAGCGTTGAGAAACCATCGAGATACATTGGCAATGAATACAACGCAATAAGGAAAAAATGGCGTGAGGCAAGCCTGAAATACCTGCTGGTCTTCCCGGATATCTATGATATCGGGATGAGTCATCTGGGTACAAGGATCCTGTATGACATCATAAACGCCAGAGAAGATTTGTTGGCAGAGAGGGCCTATCTGCCCTGGATGGATATGCTGGATGTCATGGAAGAGGAAGAGATTCCGGCGTTCAGCATCGAAAACAAAAAGCCGGCCGGTGAGTTTGACATCATCGGGTTCTCTCTTCTCTACGAATTATCCTATCCCGGAATTGTGAAATTTCTTGAACTCTCAAAGATCCCCGTTTATTCAAAAGACAGGGACTCCAAAGAGTATCCGTTAATCATTGGCGGAGGACCGTGTGTCTTTAATCCCGAGCCGGTTGCCCCTTTCTTTGATGCCTTTCTCATCGGTGACGGGGAAGAAGCCGTGCTTGAGATTTCTGACTGTATCAGGGAGCACCCAAACAAATCCCGGGAAGAACAACTGCTGGAATTGGCAAAGATCAAGGGGGTCTATGTCCCCCGTTTTTATCAATATAAAGAGGGAAGCGTTCTTCCCAAAAGAGAATACCAAAAAAGTGTACCGGATAAGATAGAAAAAAGAGTTGCTCCTTTGAAAAAAGAGGCAATCCCCATCAAGCAGATCGTTCCGTATCTCCAAACGGTTCATGACAGAGGGGTTGTTGAGGTGCTCAGAGGTTGCACGAGGGGGTGCCGGTTCTGTCATGCCGGGATGGTCTACAGGCCGGTCAGAGAAAGATCCAAAGACGATATCGTGCAATCCGTCAACGAGATTGTTGAAAACACCGGCTATGAGGAGATCTCGCTGCTTTCGCTGAGTACTCTTGATCATACTTCAATAGACGGTATTACCGGGGCGTTGGTTCCTGAAATGAAGAAGAAGCGAATTTCATTGTCCATACCCTCCAGCCGGGCTGATCGATTCGGCGTTAAGATAGCCGAACGGATTGCCTCTTTGAGGAAAACCGGATTGACAATCGCCCCTGAAGCAGGCTCACAGAGAATGCGGGACAGGATCAACAAGAACATCAGATTAGATGATATACTTGAAATGGTTGAATCAGCAAAGGCAAAAGGGTGGAAGAGAATCAAACTCTATTTTATGGCTGGCCTGCCGGGCGAGACGGAAGAGGATCTTGACGGGATATATGATATTGTGAAGCGGGTAAAAGCAATCGGAATCAGAAAGATATCCGTCAGCGTGTCCGGGTTTATACCCAAACCGCATACCCCTTTTCAATACTCAAAACAGGCGAATGTTGAAGAGTTGCATCAAAAACTGAGATATCTTTCCGGCTTGAAGAAGCTCTCATCTTACGAATTTCACAAACCGGAAATCAGTTTTGTGGAAGGTGTTCTGTCGAGAGGAGATCGGGATCTTGCAGGTGTTATCCGGGAGGTATCAGCAAATGGCGGGTACCTTGAGGCCTGGCGGGACCGATTTGATTATGCAAGATGGCAACATGCTTTTGAAAAAGAGGGGATTGATCCCTGCCGGTATACAGAGGAAAGACAGTTCGACAAACCATTACCCTGGGATCATATTGACAGCGGTTTGGGAAAACACTTTTTGGAAAAAGAACTCAAAAAATCGGAAGAAGCCTTATCCACACCTGATTGCCGGGACGGAACATGCACACGATGCGGGGTTTGTTATACCATTGAAGAAGCAAAAGAGCAGAGCCCCATTGATTTGAATCAACAATAAAAGAGTTTAAAGGAGGAGACGCAGTTGATACACCGGCCCAAAGGGACATATGATCTATTTGGAGATAGTATATCCTACTGGCATCATTTTGAACGAAAAGCAAATGAGACAGCCAGGTTATTTGGCTTTTCTGAAATTCGAACACCGATACTGGAAAGAACAGAACTGTTTGTAAGAGGCGTCGGAGATGATACCGATATTGTCAAGAAAGAGATGTATACATTCGACGACAAGGGAAAGAGGAGTATGACGATGAGACCGGAGGGAACAGCGCCGGTCATAAGAGCCTTTATAGAAAACGCTATGATTAACCAGGGACTTCCCCAGAAGATGTATTACATCGGCCCGATGTTTCGATATGAAAGACCACAGGCTGGACGGCAAAGACAGTTTCATCAGTTCGGTGTAGAGATCATCGGTTCAAGTAATCCCAACTCTGATGCAGAAACAATATGGAATGCCAATTATCTCCTGGACAGCCTATGTCTTCATAACGCTACCATTCATATCAATCATTTAGGGTGTAAGAAAGACAGAGAGAACTATAAAAATGCCTTGAAAGACTATTACAGCAAACATTTTGATACCTTGTGTGATGACTGTAAGAGGAGATACGATACAAATATCCTCAGACTCCTTGACTGTAAAAACAAGCACGATATTAAACTGAAAAAGGATGCACCTAAGCTGGTTGACTATCTATGTGATGATTGTTCGCAACAATACGTTACGCTCAAAGAGCAACTGAAGGAGCTGAATATCGACTTCTTCGAAGACAGTTTTCTCGTCAGAGGACTTGATTACTACACGGGTATGGTGTTTGAGATCAAACATCCGTATCAGGATACAGAGCTTGATATTCTCGGAGGCGGACGATATGATGATATTATCGGTGAGTTGGGAGGAAAGAAGACACCGGCAGTCGGTTACGCTTGCGGTATCGAAAGAATCCTGGCCATCATGCAGGAGGAAGATGTACTGATAGAGACCCCGCTTATTTCACAAGTATATGTGCTGAGTATTACACAAGAGGCAGAACGACACGCATTAAGGATTGTCGAATTCCTAAGGAAACGGGGTATCAGTGTTGAAAGAGATCTGATGGGCAGAAGTCTGAAAAGTCAGATGAAATACGCCTCTAAAATCAACTGTCGTTTTACAGTCATTATCGGTGAGGATGAGATTGAAAAAGGCGTATTTATTGTTAAAGATATGAAAACCGGTAATCAGACGAGTGTTGAGAGCAGCTGGATAGAGAACTATCTGCTCGATAAGCTGGATCAGTAAAAAGGGGTTATTCTTTGAGACTCTCTAATTACATCTTTATCATGTCTGTTCTGCTCATAGCCATCACAGGGATACTGGTTTTTTTTGCCGGGTCGCTCATAGTCGATACTAACAGACTACAACAGGTTTCAACCCGAGTCTACCGGCTGTCTGAGGATGTTCATGTGGCTATTCTGAATTCTGAGAAAGGGCTGGATTTTGATCTGTGGACCCTGAACAATCTAAGAAAGCGGTTGACAACATTCTCTGAAAAACCGGGATTGTCATTATGGTGGATTATCGATCCTGATCAGAGTGTTTTGAGTGAGACAGAACGCCTGAGAGAAGTCGTTTTAGTGTTTTATGATTTTGTAATAGAGCCGTCGAAAAAGGATATCATAACAGCCTATTCCGAGATAAGGCCTTCTTATGAAACGGTTATGAAAACATTTGAAGAGTCGGTCAGAGACGCAATCAGAAAGGGTGAAAAGATAGCCTTCATATTGTTGTTTTTGGTTCTTATCACGGTTTTTTTGATCTTTTTATTCATTTTCTATCCCCTCTTGAGGGATATTGAGAATATGAACCTCAACCGAACGAGTTTTCTTTGTTTTAAGGAATTTAAGGAAAAATTACCGGCATGGTATAAAAAAAATAATAAAAAAAAGGACGGGGAGTGAGTTAATGAACAATAAAAAACTGATGTGGTTGATCCTTGCAGTAATCGTTGTGTTTGCGATATTCAATATATTCTCATTTTTCAACAACAGAGCCAATTACTCGCAGGTAGCCTTCAAAGCCGTTTATACTTTTGGAAGAAACAATGAGACAAAAATGGAGAAT
>CAZVWW010000010.1:0-37107 GCA_964631265.1 uncultured Thermotogaceae bacterium | reverse complement strand
AACCCACTGTCGTCAACAACGTCGAGACATTTGCAAATGTGCCCTGGATCATCAATAACGGCGCGGACAAGTTTAAGGCCATCGGAACAGAGAGTTCCGCCGGAACCAAGGTCTTCACACTGGTTGGCAATATCATTAACCGCGGACTGGTTGAAGTACCCATGGGAACCACCGTACATGACCTCATTTATAAGTACGGCGGTGGTGTCCCCGGAGGTAAGGCTGCAAAGCTAATCCAGACAGGGGGTACGGCCGGAACCTTCATGAATACGGATAACCTTGAGGTGGCCCTGGATTATGATTCAGCTCAGAACGGTGCCTCTTTAGGGTCAGGTGTTATTCTCGTGGTTGATGAAGATGGCTGCCCGGTTGATTGTGCGAAAACAGCGATGGAGTTCTTTGCCCATGAATCCTGCGGTAAATGCACACCATGCAGAGAGGGAACAGGCACAGCGGTTCGAATACTCGATAAGCTATCAAAGGGCCAGGGAAAACCCGGGGAAATCGATCAACTCCTGATGCTCGCTGATGTGATGGAGCAGACGTCGTTCTGTGGTCTGGGACAATCAGCACCCATTCCCCTCAGAACGATCGTCAACTCATTCCGTGAGGAGTTTGAAGCGCATGCAGCCAAGAAGCCCTGCGGTGTCTGCGTCTATGAGGAACCGAAAAAGAAAAAGAAGAAGAAGGCCAGAGTTTAAGTGCCAGAAGACATATATGTAAATTTATTGTAAAACTTTCGTTCATGTGGCGGGTACGGTTGACAACGTACCCGCTTTAATAGTAAAATACCGCTGGTAAATTTTATTGGGAACGTTGAAGGGAGGAACAGGATTTTAGATGCCGACAATTAATCAGTTAGTGCGTAAAAGCAGAAAGATGTCAAAAGAAAAATCAAAGGCTCCGGCACTGCAGAATAACCCTCAGAAGAGAGGTGTCTGTGTAAGAGTTACGACGATGACACCGCGTAAGCCGAATTCAGCCTTGAGAAAGATAGCGAGGGTCAGATTGACAAATGGAATGGAAGTAACGGCCTATATTCCGGGAGAGGGACACAATCTACAGGAACATTCCGTGGTCATGGTTCGTGGCGGAGGCGTTAAAGACCTTGCCGGAATTCGTTACAGGATCATCAGAGGAGCTTTGGATACAGCAGGTGTTGAAGACAGAAGACAGGCTCGTTCAAAATACGGAACGAAAGCTCCCAAGTAATTCATCGCAAGGTAGGAGGGAATTATAAAAGATGAGAAGAAGAAGAGCAGAGAGAAGACAAGTTGAACCGGATCCAGTATACAACGACATTTTAGTCACCAAATTAATCAACAAGATCATGTACCATGGTAAGAAGTCAAAATCACAGAAGATCGTCTACGGCGCTTTCGAAATCGTTCGGGAGAAGACAGGCAAAGACCCGCTTGATATGTTTAAGAAGGCCATGGACGGTATAAGACCCGAAGTTGAGGTAAGACCGAGAAGAGTCGGTGGATCGACGTATCAGGTCCCGATGGAGGTTGAAGAACCCAGAAAGACCTCACTCGGATTGAGATGGCTTCTAACGGCCACCAGAGCCAAGAAGGGAAAACCAATGGAACAGAGGCTTTCCGAGGAGATCCTTTCGGCGATAGACGGAACCGGCGGTGCCGTTAAAAAGAGAGAAGACATACACAGGATGGCTGAAGCGAACAGAGCTTTTGCCCATTTTAAATGGTAACAGTTAAATGATGTTTCTGGAGGAATAAAGTGTCCTATAAAGAAATTCCATTAGACAATGTAAGAAATATAGGAATAATGGCGCACATAGACGCGGGAAAGACCACCACGACAGAACGTGTCCTCTTTTATACCGGTCGTAAACACAAGATTGGTAATGTTGATGAGGGGACCGCTACGATGGATTGGATGACACAGGAAAAAGAAAGAGGCATCACCATTACATCGGCGGCAACCACGGCTATATGGAAGAATCACCGCATCAATATAATCGATACACCCGGACACGTTGACTTTACGGTGGAGGTTGAACGATCGCTCAGGGTACTTGACGGAGCGGTTGCTGTCTTTGACGTTTGCGCGGGAGTGGAGCCTCAGTCCGAGACGGTCTGGAGGCAGGCTGATTCATACAACGTACCGAGAATTGCCTTTATGAACAAGATGGACAAACTCGGTGCTGATTTTGAGATGTCTCTCAAGAGTATGATCGATAAACTCGCAGCAAACCCGCTTGCTCTGCAACTCCCCATTGGAGAAGAGGATTCATTTCAGGGCGTTATCGACCTGTTGACGATGAAGGCACAATACTGGACTGATCAGGAAGGTTCTGTTTATGACACGAAGGACATTCCCGATGATCTGGAGGAAAAGGCGGAGGCCATGCATGAGGATATAGTGGCCAAGATGTCCTCTTTTGATGAGACGATTATGGAGCATTATCTCGAGGGTGAGGATGTACCGGTTGACAAGTTAAAAGTGGCAATTCGAAAGGCAACCTTGAAAGGCGAGTACGTTCCGGTATTATGCGGCTCGGCCTTTAAGAACAAGGCGATTCAGCCAATCATTGACGCTGTTGTTGATTATCTCCCTTCCCCGCTTGATATGCCACCTCTTGAAGTGATTAATGAAGAGACAGAGGAGATCGTTGAGTTGCCCCCCGATCCGAACGGACCATTTGCGGCCCTGGCATTTAAGGTTGCATCGGATCCGTTTGTCGGAAGATTGACCTATTTCAGAGTGTATTCGGGAACTTTGAAAAAGGGAAGTTATTTACAGAATATCAATAAGGGCAAAAAAGAACGGCTCAGCAGATTGATCTACATGCATTCTGATAAACGAGAAGATGTGGATGAGGTTTCAGCAGGAGAAATCGTTGCGGGCATCGGACTTAAATTTACAACCACGGGTGACAGCCTATCCGAAAAGGGGCATCCCATATTGCTTGAACAGATGAAGTTTCCCGAGCCTGTCATTCAGATAGCGATTGAGCCCGAGACTAAAGATGATCAGAACAAGCTGGGTAAAGGCCTTACGGCTTTGATGGAAGAGGATCCCACCGTCCGGATCAGGACAGATGAGGAGACCGGACAGACGCTTCTCAGCGGTATGGGAGAGTTGCATCTTGAAATCATTATCGACAGACTGAGAAGAGAGTTCGGCGCCAATGTCAGAGTCGGAAAACCGCATGTTTCATACCGTGAGAGTATTGCCCGCGAATGCGACACTGAAGCCAAATATATCAGGCAGAGTGGTGGCCGGGGACAGTACGGTCATGTTAAAGTCAAGTACGAACCGCTTGAAAGCGGCAAGGGATTTGAATTTGAGAACAAGATTGTTGGCGGAACGGTGCCAAAGGAATATATTGAACCGATAAGAATAGGAATAGAAGAGGCGCTTCAGGATGGCATTGTTGCCGGGTATCCGGTGGTCGATGTTAAAGCAACGCTCTATGATGGCTCTTACCATGAGGTCGACAGTTCTGAAATGGCATTTAAGATTGCCGCCAGTATGTCTGTTAAGCAGGCGCTCAAGAAGGGAGAGTCTTATCTCCTCGAACCTGTTATGGAAGTTGAGATAACGACACCCGAAGAATACATGGGAGACATAATAGGCGATCTGAACACGAGAAGAGGCCGGATAGAACGTTTTGACTCAAGATCGAACGCCAGGGTGGTGGAGGCTTATGTTCCCCTCTCGGAGTTATTCGGCTATGCTACGATTCTGCGATCGCTCAGTCAGGGAAGGGCAACACATACTATTCAGTTTTCACATTATAAGGAAGTTGATGAGAAGATACTTGAAAGAATTTTACATCACAGATAATCAGAAAATGACGTTTATTAATGAAAACCGAGGAGGGTATTAACTGATGGGAAAAGAGAAATTTGAAAGAAACAAACCGCATCTTAACATTGGAACGATTGGTCATATCGACCATGGGAAGACGACTTTAACGGCAGCGATAACAAAGGCTTTATATCTCAAGGGCCTGTCCGATTATTCGGCATTTGACACAATTGACAAGGCACCTGAGGAAAAGGCAAGAGGGATCACCATCAACACGGCACATGTTGAATACCAGACAGAGAACAGACACTATGCACACATCGACTGTCCCGGACACGCCGACTACATCAAGAACATGATTACAGGTGCCGCGCAGATGGATGGTGCGATCCTCGTTGTTGCAGCAACAGACGGACCTATGCCGCAGACAAGGGAACACGTGCTTCTCGCCTACCAGGTTAACGTTCCGGCCGTTGTAGTCTACCTGAATAAGACCGATATGGTTGACGATGAAGAACTGATTGACCTTGTTGAGATGGAAGTAAGAGACCTTCTGACAAAGTATAAGTTCCCCGGCGACGATGTTCCGGTTGTCAAGGGTTCAGCGCTTAAGGCTGGAGAATCAGATGATCCCGACAGCGAGGATATGAAATCAATATTCGAGCTCATGGATGCCTGTGACACATACTTCCCCGAACCTGAAAGAGATACGGAAAAACCGTTCCTGATGCCGATAGAGGATATCTTCTCCATCACCGGTAGAGGAACAGTTGTTACCGGAAGAATTGAGAGAGGAACAGTCCATCCAGGAGACAACGTTGAGATGGTTGGTATCAGAGATACATCAAAGACAGTTGTTACGGGTGTTGAGATGTTCAGGAAGTTACTTGACGAGGGAGTTGCCGGTGACAATGTCGGTTGTCTTCTCAGAGGCATTAAGAAAGACGGCGTCGACAGGGGTCAGGTTCTTGCTAAGCCCGGTTCTATCACACCGCATACGCATTTCAAGGCGAACATCTACGTTCTTAAGAAAGAGGAAGGCGGACGACATACACCTTTCACAAAGGGATACAGACCTCAGTTCTACATCAGAACAGCTGATGTGACAGGCGAGATTGTTGACCTCGGTGAGGGCGTTGAAATGATTATGCCCGGAGACAACATCGTTAGTGAAGTAAAGCTCATCAAGCCCGTTGCTCTGGAAAGCGGAATGAGATTTGCTGTACGTGAAGGCGGAAGAACTGTTGGAGCAGGTGTTGTTTCAGAGATCATTGAATAATTTCCCTGCAAAACACTGATAATATATTTTTAAAACTATTTGTGTATAATCGGGGGAGTGTTATCAGGGACACTCCCCCTTATAATGCAATTAAGGACGATAGGAGGGAACAAATTAATGGCCTCACAGAGGATTAGGATAAGACTAAAGGCATATGATCATGAATTACTGGATCAATCCGCCGGGAAGATTGTGGACATTGTCAAGACAACCAAGGCTTCGGTCTCCGGACCAATTCCTTTACCGACAGAGAGAACAGTTTACTGTGTCCTGAAATCTCCCCATAAACATAAAGATTCAAGGGAACATTTTGAAAAAAGAATTCATAAAAGGCTCATAGACATTCTCGACCCCAAGCCAAAGACAGTGGAAGCGCTCATGAAGATTGATCTTCCTTCCGGGGTGGATGTCGAAATTAAGCTCTAATAATTAGTGGAGGTGCACCGAATGAGCGGTATTATCGGAAAAAAAGTTGGAATGACACAGGTATATGAAGAAGGCATAATGGTACCCGTAACCGTTATAAAAGCGGGGCCTTGTGTTGTTTGCCATAAAAAGACTGATGAGATTGACGGCTACAAATCCATTCAACTGGGATTTGAAGAAAAAAAGGACCACAGAACGACCAAACCGTTGAAAGGCCATTTTAAGCGGGCCGGTGTTAAGCCCATGAAGTATCTCAAAGAATTCAGATGCGACAACCCCGATCAGTACGAGTTAGGTCAGGAGCTGACGGTTGAGCAGTTCGAGAAGGGGCAACGCGTTGATATCTCGGGGACTTCGAAGGGGAAAGGATACGCCGGCGTTATGAAACGTTGGAATTTTAGCGGAGGAGAAAAAACGCACGGTTCTAAATTCCACAGAGCGCCCGGAAGCACTGGACAGCATTCTTATCCTGCCAGGGTTTTTCCGGGAAAGAAGATGCCCGGACAGTTGGGAAATGCTAAGGTGAAAATCCAGAAACTCGAGATTGTAAGAGTGGATAGCGAGAATAATCTTCTGGCAGTCAAGGGAGCAGTTCCGGGACCTAAGAACGGCGTTCTTTACATCAATAACACGGATAAGAAATAGATTATTTTGGGAGGAGGAAGACAGATGGCTAAGACAAAAGTTCTCGACCTCAAAGGTACAGCCAGTGGTGAGCTGGAACTGAGGGATGATGTATTTGATATTGAGCCGAATATGGATGTTATGTACAGATATGTCGATATGCAGCTCACCAACAGAAGACAGGGAACAGCCCACACAAAGACCCGATCAGAAGTCAAAGGCAGCGGGCAGAAGCCGTATCCGCAGAAGCATACGGGAAGAGCCCGCCAGGGAAGTATGAAAGGTCCGCATCAGAGGCACGGGGGTGTTGCTTTCGGTCCAAGGACAAGAAACTGGAAGAAGAACTTACCGAAAAAAATGAAGAAACTTGCCCTGAAATCAGCTCTGAGCACTAGATACCGTGAAGGCAATCTGGTGGTTGTGGATGATTTTAAGATGGAAAATGCCAAAACGAAGACCTTTGCCGATACGTTGAAGGCTCTGAATATCGGAGAAGAAAAATGCCTGGTTGTGTTACCCTATAAGACAGATGAGTATATTAACACAAAGACATCGGGCAGAAATCTCTCCAGGGTTAAGGTGTTGATCGCTGATAATCCCGGCTCAAATAACGAGAAGAATACGATCGACGGACTGAATGTTTTTGATCTTGTGAACAATACCAAGGTCGTGCTGACCAGGGAAATGGTAAAAAAGATTGAGGAGGTGCTGGGACATGGGAATTAATTTAGATGACAGAGATATTCTGTTGAGGCCCATCCTCACCGAGAAGTCCTCCAATAACATGGCGGACGGCAAGTACACATTTGAAGTGCACAGAATGGCCAATAAGCACACGATCAGAAGAGCAATCGAGAATCTGTACGAGGTCAGAGTGGATAAGATCAACACTTTGAATGTGAAATCTAAACCAAAAAGAAGAGGTTTGCAGACAGGTAAAACCAGAACATGGAAAAAGGCAGTTATAAAGCTTCAGGAAGGGTATACGATTCCTGAGCTGGATGATTTAAGATAAAGGAAGGGGAGAGAATAGAATGGGTATGAAGAGATACAAACCAACAACCCCGACAAGACGATACATGATTACTCAGGATTTTGAGGAAGTAACAAAGACCAAACCTGAAAAATCCCTTTTAGAACCGCTCAGAAAGAAAGGCGGAAGAAACAACAGAGGTCGGATTACCATGCGTCATCGCGGCGGCGGCCACAAGAGAATGTATCGAATCATTGACTTTAAAAGGAACAAAGATGGTGTCCCCGCAAAGGTGATGTCTATCGAGTATGATCCCAATCGATCAGCAAGAATAGCACTTCTCATGTATCAGGATGGTGAAAGACGATACATCCTGGCCCCCAGGAAACTGAAGGTTGGAGAAGAGGTTATGAGTGGACACGACGCTGAAATTAAGGTTGGAAACGCTTTACAGCTCAACAGGATTCCCGTTGGATCCATGGTTCACGCGATCGAATTTACGCCGGGAAAAGGTGCCCAGATAGCTCGATCAGCAGGTAATTCAGCCCAGATACTGGCGAAAGAGGGCGGATATGTGCTGCTGAAGATGCCGTCAGGTGAGCTCAGAAGAGTGCTCGAGACATGTAAGGCCACCATGGGTGTTGTCGGTAATGAGAATCATATTAATAAGATAGATGGTAAAGCCGGACGATCCAGATGGAAAGGCAAGAGACCCGGGGTTCGCGGTATGGTTATGAATCCCGTTGACCACCCGATGGGCGGTGGAGAAGGAAGAACCAAAGGTGGAAAACACCCTCAGAGTCCATGGGGAACACTTGCAAAGGGATATATGACAAGACGGGGAAAAAAGGCTTCCGACAAATACATTGTAAGAAGAAGAAAGAAAAAGAAAAAGTAAGTTAAGGGAAGGAGGAAATTCCTTTGAGTAGATCAACAAAAAAGGGACCATATGTACATAAAAAACTGATCAAGAAAGTTAGAACATTAAACCAGGCTGGTAAGAAGGAAGTTTTGAAGACGTGGAGCAGATCGTCGACAATCGTTCCCGAGATGGTCGGCCATACGATCGCCGTTTACAACGGGTTAAAACATATCCCGGTCTATATTTCAGAGAATATGGTTGGACATAAGCTTGGAGAATTCTCATTCTCAAGAAGATTTGGTGGACATACTGAAAGAAAAGTAGCAGAACAGGCAGCCGAGAAAGGCGAAATTGAGTAGTAGGGGAGGTTTGAAAATATGGCACACACGAAAAGGTCTGTTTTCCATAGAGAGAGAAAGGAACGCCTGGCCGAAACACCTGTGACCGAGGCCAAGGCAACAGCGAAATATCTCAGGGTCTCCCCGAGAAAGGTACGTACAGTTGTAAACACCATTCGCGGAGAAAAAGTTGGAAGAGCCATGGAGATACTTGAATTTTCACCGAAAAAGTCATCAAAATTAGTTTCAAAAGTCTTGAATTCAGCTGTGGCGAATGCCATGAATAACTTTGAGCTGGATCCTGATAAACTGATCGTTAAGGAAGCATATGTGAATGACGGGCCGAGGATGAAGAGGTTATGGCCAAGAGGAAGAGGCAGAGCAGATATCCTGCAAAAAAGAATGAGTCATATAACGGTAGTTGTAGAAGATAATACGGCCGAAAACAAAAACGATGAAAGTGAAACGAGGTGATTTGAACCGTGGGTCAAAAGGTACATCCCAGAGGTTTTAGACTCGGAGTTTCAAGAGATTGGCAGGCAAATTGGTTTGGAGGAAAGAACTATTCAGACTATTTGATAGAAGACGAGGAAATCAGAAAAAAGATCAGAGGCAGACAGTATGAACTGAGATTGAGGAGCGGTCAGATTGTTGAGGCTGACCCCGGCATAGATGAGATCTTCATTGAAAGACCGAGTCCGAGTAAAGTCAGGATATCCATCTACACGGCGAAACCCGGTATTGTGATCGGGAAAAAGGGCTCCGAGGTTCAAAAACTGAGGCAGCAGCTGGAAAAGCTGACACAGAAAGAGGTCTTTGTCAACATAAAGGAAATCAAAACACCTGAGAACGATGCCCTTCTTGTTGCGAAGAATGTTGCCAGCATGCTGGAAAAAAGAACCTCACACAAACGTGCTATGAAAAGGGCAATGAGAAACTCCATGAAAAACGGCGCACTTGGAATCAAGATCATGGTTTCCGGGCGTCTTGGAGGGGCGGATATTGCAAGAATCGAATGGTATCGCGAAGGAAGAATTCCCCTTCAGACTTTAAACGCCGCTATTGACTACGGCTTCACCCGGGCAAGAACCAAGACAGGTGTTATCGGCGTTAAAGTTTGGATTTACAACAGGAATGCGTAGTAGTTCTTCATGGTTTGAGAGGAGGTAAACAAAGATGTTGATGCCCAAAAGGGTTAAATATAGAAAGCAGCAACGCGGAAGAGTAAAGGGAAAGGCCAAAGCGGGGACCAGTGTGCATTTTGGCGATTGGGGCCTGAAGGCTCTAGAAGGCAAGTGGTTGACATCCAGACAGATTGAGTCCTGCAGGGTGACGATCGTAAGAACGTTGAAGAGAAATGGAAAGTTCTGGATGAGAACATTTCCGGACAAGCCCGTTACAAAGCAGGCCCAGGACTCGAGAATGGGTAAGGGCAAAGGCAATGTTGAAATGTGGGTCTCTGTAGTAAAGCCTGGTAAGATACTGTTTGAAGTAGGTGGAGTTTCCGAACAATTAGCGAAAACAGCTTTAAGAAAGGCTTCTGAGAAGCTTCCTATAAAGGTTAAGATTGTTCAGAGGCACGCTGTTGGAGGTGAGTAGTAATGAAGGCAAGCGAACTGAGAGACTTGACTGATATAGAGCTTAATGAAAAGCTTGAAGATAAAAAGAAGGAAATGATGAACCTTAGATTTCAACTGGCCTTGAAACAACTTGATAATACAAATCTTATAAAAGTTGCCAAGAGGGACATATCTAGGATTAAAACTATCTTAACAGAGCGAGAATTGGGAATCAAAAGATAAGGGAGGGTAGAAAATGCCCAGACGAATATTAACTGGAGAAGTAGTAAGTGATAAGATGAATAAGACCATTGTGGTATTGGTCAACAAACAGGGAATGGATAAGGTTACCGGAAAGAGAGTCAAGCGCTCAAAGAGATACAAAGTACACGATGAAGAGAACAAGAGCAAGGTCGGAGATACTGTTAAGATAAGAGAAACGATACCCATTAGCAAGGAAAAGACTTGGGAATTGTTCAATGTTGTGGAAAGAAACATCCTTGATGAAGAAGAGATTGAAGCAGTTGAAAAAGAAGGAGGGGAAGTAGATGATTTATCGTGAATCCCTCTTAAACGTTGCTGATAATTCCGGTGCTAAAAAACTGCTTGTGATCAATATACTGGGAGCATCAAGTAAAAATTACGGCACGGTCGGAGACCTTATCGTGGCAACAGTTAAAGAGGCCATTCCTCATTCGAATGTAAAGCAGGGAGAAGTTGTAAAAGCTGTTGTGGTAAGAACTCACAAAGAGGTCAAGAGACCGGACGGTACATATGTGAGATTTGATGAAAATGCAGCAGTCGTCATTGACAATCAGAATATTCCAAAAGGAACGAGAATATTTGGACCGGTGGCAAGAGAATTAAGGGAAAAGGGTTTTATGAAGATTATATCCTTGGCACCAGAGGTACTCTAAGGAGGTGCTGAAATGCAGAAATTAAAAGAGAAGAGAAAATTCACATTCAACATAAAGAAAAAAGATCTGGTGGAGGTTATTTCGGGAAAAGACAAGAAGAAAAGAGGCGAAGTCCTCAGAGTCCTGCCCTCCGAAGCCAAGATCATTGTTGACAAGGTTAATGTGGCAAAACGTCATCAAAGACCCACTCAACAGGAAAAGAATGGCGGAATAATCGATACGGATCTTCCGCTTGATTGTAGTAAGGTCATGGTTGTCTGTCCCAGTTGTGACAAAAAGACCAGAATCGGATGGAAGAAACTGGATGACGGCAGTAAATTACGATATTGCAAGAAGTGCGGAGAGCTAATCGATGAAAAATAATGATGATGCAAGGAGGTGTGAACTCGACGGTTAAATCCCTGTAAGGATTGCCCTAAGTCGAGCTAGATATGGCTAAGAATAAAGACAAGAAGAATAATAAGAAGAATGATAAGAAAAAGGCACAGAAAAAAACAGAATCAAGGCTAATCAAGAGCGAATTGAACGCCATATATCATGAAAAAGTTGTACCGGCCATGATTAAGGAATTTGACTACAAAAACAATATGGAAGTCCCCGCTCTGTCTAAGATCGTGATCAACATGGGTATCGGAGAAGGATCAAGAAACAAAGAACTCTTCAGGGTCCATGTGGAGGAACTCAAAGAGATCGCAGGACAAAAGCCTGTCATAACCTATTCAAAGAAGGCCATTGCGAACTTTAAGCTCAGAAAAGGTATGCCCGTTGGCATAAAAGTCACTCTTCGCGGAGGCGTCATGGAGAATTTCATGCATAAACTGACCAGTATTGTCCTCCCGAAGGTAAGAGACTTTAGAGGTTTGAATCCGAATTCATTCGACGGCAAGGGGAACTATGCATTCGGTTTATCGGAGCAGGTCATCTTTCCGGAAATAAAACCTGAAAACGTCAAAAGAATTCAGGGTATGGATATCATAATCGGTACAACCGCAGAAACCAATGAAGAGGCAAGAAAATTACTTGAATTCATGGGAATGCCTTTTAAAAGAGGATAAATAGGAGGGAAAGAATGGCAAGAAAGGCAATTGTCGAGAAGTGGAAAAAGCCGAAAAAATATAAAACAAGAGAGTATTCCAGATGTAAAATGTGCGGAAGGCCGCATTCTGTCTATAACGAATTCGGAGTATGCAGAGTTTGCTTTAGAAAAATGGCCTTAGAAGGAAAACTGCCGGGAGTCCGTAAGGCCAGCTGGTAAACGAAAGGAGGTAATACAGGTGTGGAGTGATACAGTCGCTGATATGCTGACAAGAATCAGGAATGCTAACTCGGTATTGGATGATACGGTTGATGTTCCTGCGTCAAACTTAAAGAAAAACATCTGTGAAGTTTTAAAAAACGAGGGATTTGTAAAGGATTATAAATATATCGAAGATGGTAAACAGGGAATCTTAAGGCTTCAGCTGAAATATATTGGCAACAGACGTGATAAGGAACGCGTTATCAAGGGTATCATACGCGTTTCAAATGCCGGAAGAAGAGTTTACTGTACAAAGGAAAAGATTCCCGCTGTCAAAGGTGGACTGGGAATTGCAATACTGACCACCTCTAAAGGCGTTGTAACCGATAAGACGGCGAGAAGGCTCGGAACAGGCGGAGAAGTTCTCGCATACGTCTGGTAATTCAGTTGTAGATGAGGAGGTGCAAAAATGTCTGAAAAAAAGGTAGTCTCCCGTTTGGCTAAAAAGCCCATTTCAGTGCCGAAAGGTGTTGAGGTCAGCCTGAACGGAAAGACAATAACCGTGAAGGGCCCGAAAGGCCAGCTTGAAAGAGTTATTGATAATAAGGTCATTGTTAATATCGAAGACAGTGAAATAACGATAAAACCAAACCTTGAACTGATGAAAAGAACCAGTGAAGCAAAGGTATTCAGAGCGATAACCGGTACTTTTTATTCACATATCCGGAATATGATCAATGGTGTCACCGAGGGATTTGAAAAGAAGTTGAAGATTGTCGGGGTTGGATACAGAGCAAGCATGAAAGGCAAAAACCTTGCCATGAATCTCGGCTATGCACATGAAGTCGTAATCGAAGCGCCTGAAAACGTTTCCTTCGAAGTCCCCAAACCGACAGACATAGTAGTTAGAGGAATTAACAAGGAAGTTGTAGGTCAGATAGCGGCCAACATCAGGAATTGGAGAATCCCGCTTGTATATGGTGGTAAAGGTATCCGTTATGCTGACGAACAGGTCAGAACCAAAGTCGGTAAAAAGGTTTAAAAGAGGGGTGATTTAACGTGAGAATAAAAAACAAAAAAAAGGCAAACCGAATAAGAAGACATTTTCGATTAAGAAAAAAGATATCTGGAACCCCTGAAAGACCGAGACTTGCGGTATTTAGAAGTGAAAAACACATTTACGTTCAGTTAATCGATGATACCAGGGGCAACACATTGTGTGCGTCTTCCACGATTTCCTCAGATTTGAAGGATTCCCTTGAAAAGACTTGGAATAAAGATGCGGCAAAGAAAATCGGAGAAGATATCGCAAAGAAAGCAAAAGAAGCAGGCATTGAAAGAGTTGTTTTTGACAGAGGCGGTTTCAAATATCACGGAAGAATAAAAGCTTTGGCCGACGGTGCAAGAGAAGCCGGCCTGAAGTTTTAAGGAGGGATGAATTTGCCTCGTAATGACAGTCGTAATAACGATAAGTATGAAATGGAAGAAAGAGTTGTCGATATAACAAGGACGACAAAGGTTGTTGGTGGAGGAAAGAACCTGCACTTCAGGTGTGTAGCAGTTGTAGGAGATAGAAACGGAAAAGTCGGTATTGGTGTTGGAAGTGCCCAGGAAGTGCCTGATTCAATCAGAAAAGCAATCTTTGCGGCAAAGAAGAATGTCATTGAAGTTCCTGTTTCCAAAGGGACAATTCCCCATGAGATTACTGCCAAATGGACATCGGCAAAGGTTCTCATGAAACCGGCGGCACCGGGAACGGGAGTTGTTGCTTCCGACTCGGTAAGAGCCGTAGTGGAACTGGCAGGCGTCCATAATATTCTGACAAAGAATCTCGGGTCACTGACTGCAATCAATATTGTCAAAGCCACATTCCAGGGGTTAAAAGACCTTGAATCACCGGCCAAGATTGCAGAGAAGAGAAATGTCAAAGTCCAGGATGTATTCAATGGTACAGACAGAGGTGAATAGGATGGGTAAACTTAGGATAACGCTTAATAAGAGTCCCATAGGCTATGCCAGGGATCAGAAAGAAACGGTTAAGGCACTGGGTTTGAGAAAGATGAATTCAACTGTTGAAAAAGAAGACATTCCCCAGATAAGAGGAATGATAAGGAAGATAAGCCATTTGTTAAAAGTAGAAGAAGTGTAGTTTAGGCAAAATGAGAGGAGGTTTTTAGATGCCCCTGAAATTAAGCGAATTAAGACCGACAGAAGGATCAAGAAAGAAAACAAGACGAGTTGGAAGAGGTCCGGGATCAACAAGGGGAAAGACATCCGGAAAAGGTCATAAAGGCCAGAGAGCAAGATCCGGCTCTTCGTTAAGACCGGGGTATGAAGGCGGTCAGACACCGCTGTATATGAGAACTCCAAAAAAGGGGTTCAACAATTATTGCAAAAGAGTTTTTTCAGTTGTCAACATAAAGACGCTTGACGAGAGATTTTCCAACGATGATGAGGTAACCCCGGAAGTCTTGAAATCAAGAGGAATCCTCAAGAATCAAAAAGATGGTGTTAAACTGCTTGGCGAGGGAAAGTTAAACAAAAAGCTTAAGATTAAAGTCCATGCCTGCAGTAGCAGCGCAAAGGAGAAAGTAGAAGCAGCCGGCGGCCAGGTAGAGGTGATTTGAAGTGTGGACAGCATTTAAGAATGCATTTCGCATCCCGGAGTTAAGAGACAGAATCATCTTCACTCTGTTGATGCTTATTGTTTACAGGCTGGGAGTGTATATACCCATTCCCGGTATTAACCTGACTGAGTGGTCCAATGTTTTTGAGAGTTTTCAGTCCGGTGCGGCCGGAGGATTGTTCAGTTTTTACGATGTCTTCGCAGGCGGGGCTCTTCAGAAGTTCTCCATTATGATGATGAGTGTAACACCTTACATCAACGCATCGATCATCATGCAGCTCTTGATGAGCGTTGTTCCGAAGCTCAAGGAACTGGCAAGAGAAGGCGAAGAAGGAAAGAAAAAATTTGCAAAATATACAAGGTATCTGACTGTTGGACTGGCATTCCTGCAAGGCTTTATTCTCAGTTTCTCCATAGCCAGAAACCCCGCCCTGATCGTTGAGGGCATATCACCATTTTTCTTTGTTTTTGTTGCCACATTAACAATCGTAGCGGGAACCATGTTTGCAATATGGCTTGGTGAGAGGATTACCGAGAAAGGTATCGGAAACGGAATATCTGTCCTCATCTTCGCCGGAATTGTATCAAGATTTCCAAGTTATATCGGACAGGCTATTGTGGGACAGCTCGGAATCGTTGAATGGATCATGATGATCGGTGTCATGGTTGCCATGATTGTCGGGATTGTTTATGTCCAGCAGGGTGAGAGACGGATAAAAGTACAGTATGCCAAGAGAGTCAGCGGTAGAAAAGTATACGGGGGACAGAGCACTTATATCCCCATGAGGGTTAACCAGAGTGGTGTTATCCCCATAATCTTTGGACAGGCTATCATGATTATACCGGCAGCAATTGCTTCGTTGACAGACAGCCCGGCTGTTCAGAGATGGTTTGGAACCGGCGGGATACTCTATCTGCCGATTTATGCGTTACTCGTATTTTTCTTCTCATATTTTTACAGCATGATCACATTTGATGTGCACGATGTATCGGATAATATTAAAAAATACGGCGGGTTTATTCCCGGCATCAGACCCGGCGCACCAACTGAGAATTACTTAACAAGGGTTCTGAACAAGATGACATTTATGGGTGCGCTATTCCTTGTTATCATTGCCGTTGTACCTTACTTCATGTCATCCGCATTGGGTGTCAATATCTGGATAGGCGGCACATCAGCCCTTATCGCCGTTGGAGTTGCGTTAGATGTACTGCAGCAGATGGAGGCCCACATGATCATGAGGAATTACGACGGATTTATGAAAAAAGGCAGACTGAAAGGGAGAAGATGATAAAATGAATAAAGAGATGAATCTTATATTCATGGGTCCTCCCGGTGCCGGTAAGGGGACAGTTGCGAAAGATGTAGTGGAACGCTTTGGCGTTCCACATATATCGACCGGAGATATGCTTCGAGATGCGGTCAAATCGGGATCTGAACTCGGGAAGAAAGTCAAGGATGTTATGGACAGAGGGGCATTGGTCTCAGATGATCTCCTCTTTGATCTGGTTCAAGACAGATTGTCAAAAGACGATTGCGCCAGGGGCTTCATACTCGATGGTTATCCAAGGAACATCGAGCAGGCAAAGGCCCTTGATGAAATCCTGGAGACGTTGCGTAAGCAACTGACTTCTGTATTATTCCTCGATGTACCGGAAGAGGAAGTCGTCAGAAGGATAAGCAGCCGGAGAGTATGTCCGGAATGCGGCAGGGTCTATAATCTTATTTCCTTAAAACCCAAGAACGACGGGGTATGTGATGATGACGGAGCAAAATTGATACAGAGAGACGATGACAAGGAGGAGACAGTTCGTGAAAGATTTAGAATCTACCTGGATAAGACATCTCCTTTAATCGAATTCTATAGGAACCGTAACCAGATTGTTACTATTGATGCCCGAGGTACTATTGACAAGGTTAAAAAGATTGTGTTTAATACGCTGGAAGAAATTGTGAAATGATGGCAAAAGCACAGGCGATATATGTTTGTTCCTCAGGAACAGACAATGTTTTCCAGCTCGGGATAAACATTCAAAGTGTTAGGCAGGGGGGAGTACATGCCAAAGAAGAGTAGTGATGTTATAAAGGTAGAGGGAAAAGTGACGGAAGCCCTTCCTAATGCTATGTTTAGGGTAGAACTTGAGAACGGGCATTCTGTTATTGCCCATATATCAGGGAAGATGAGAAAGAACTTCATCAGATTGGTCCCAGGCGACTCTGTTATAGTTGAGCTTTCAATCTATGATTTAACGAAGGGAAGGATAGTTTATAGGAAAAAGGCTTGAGTTATAAGCTGGAAGGAGAGTGTATACCATGAAAGTTAAAGCATCTGTTAAGCCCAGATGTGAGTTTTGTAAGATCGTGAAGAGAAAAGGTATCGTGAGAGTAATCTGCTCGAGGAATCCAAAACACAACCAAAAGCAGGGCTGACAGAAAAGGAGGTTATTTGATAGATGGCACGTGTAATGGGTGTGGAATTACCCAATCAGAAGAAGGTTTTTGTTGCGTTGAGATACATATTCGGAATAGGTCCCACAAGGGCGGATGCTATTCTTGAACATACAAAGATTGACAGAGACAAGCGAGTGAAAGAACTCACAGAAGATGAAGTCAGGAAAGTTGCGCAGTTCATTAATGAAAACTACAAAATTGAAGGTGAACTCAAGCAGGATGTCCAAAAGGATATCAAGAGACTCGTTGAAATCGGTAGTTTTCGCGGAAAGAGGCATAGAATTGGCCTTCCTACTCGAGGACAGAGGACAAAGACAAATGCAAGAACCAGGAAAGGTCCTAAGCCTGGAATCGGAAGAAAAAAATAAAAGAATGGAGGGCTGAAGATGGCAATTAAGAAAAAGGACAGAAGAGAGAAGAAGCGAAAGAGAAAACTGAGCTCGGATAAGGGGATTGCGAAGATCAGATCAACCTACAACAACACAATCATAACGGTTACTGATCCGAACGGTAATGCAATAACCTGGGCAAGTGGCGGAACAGTTGGTTACGTGGGCTCTAAGAAGAGCACACCCTATGCTGCACAACTTGCGGCCGACAAACTCGGAAAAGAGATCATCAAGATGGGCATGAAAAGACTTGATATAGAAGTCAACGGACCCGGACCGGGAAAAGAAGCGGCTATAAGGACTTTCCAGGCTTCCGGTCTCGAAGTCAATAATATTCAAGATTCAACGGCCATTCCGCACAACGGATGCCGTTTGAAGAAAAGAAGAGGAATGTAAAACGAAGGAGGTTAAATGAATGGCAAGATATAGCGGCCCTCAGTGTAAACTCTGCAGGCGTGAAGGAAAGAAATTATATCTGAAAGGTGATCGCTGTTTTTCCGGAAAGTGTGCTTTTGATAAGAGACCCTATGTTCCGGGACAGCATGGTAAGACGGCCAGGATTAAACTAACGCAATACGGTATGCAGTTGAGGGCGAAACAGTCCATGAAAAGAGTTTATGGCGTAATGGAAAAACAGTTCAGGAATTATTTTGAGGAAGCTAGAACCGGTAAAGGTGTTACTGGCGAGAATCTCGTGAAGATAGTTGAGGCCAGACTGGACAACACAATCTATAGAATGGGTTTTGCAGCAAACAGAAATCAGGCAAGACAGATGGTATTACATGGTCACTTCACCCTTAACGGAAGGAAAGTGAACATACCTTCTATGAGGGTAAGACCCGATGATGTGATTGGAGTTAACGAGAAAAGCAGATCTCTCTCGATAATGGCTGATGCCATAAATAAAGCAAAGGACAGAGGAACGGCTCCCTGGCTTGATGTTAACTTTGATTCCTATCAGGCTACCTTTATAAGATATCCTGAGTTGGAAGAGGCAGGATTACCGGCCGATATTCAGTCTATTGTTGAATTGTACTCGAAGTAATCTTGAAGAGGGCCTTTTCAGGCCTTCTTTGATAATGAATGGGAGGGATCCAATGCGATGATAAAATATGTCATGCCTAAAAAGCTGGTTGTTGAAGAAGAGAAGGAAGAAGGCGATTTCTATTACGGCAGATTTACCCTCGGTCCTTTGGAAAAGGGTTATTCAACGACAATAGGCAATTCTTTACGAAGAGTATTGCTATCATCAATAATGTCATTGGCAATTACCAAGGTGAAAATACCCGATAAATTTCACGAATACGATACAATAGACGGGGTTAAAGAAGATATCTTGGAAATCATAATGAATATTAAGAAAATACAGCTACGGAAAGAAGTAAAACTTGAAAGCGATGTTGAACTGGTTATTAACAAAGATGGGCCCGGTGATGTTACAGCTGGCGATATCGAGTGTCCAACAGGTGTTGTGGTGACCAATCCCGACCAGCATATTGCCACTCTGAACGACGAGGCTCATCTCGAGATGTACATGTACGCGGAAATGGGGAAGGGCTATGTTCCGGTGGCCGAATTCGAGAAAAGTGATGACATACAGATGATTCCCATTGACGGTATATTCAGTCCCGTTATGAGAGTTAATTTCAGGGATGAAGATGTACGTGTCGGAAAGAAGACAGACTACGACAAGCTCATCCTTGAGATGTGGACCAAGAAGAACATCACGCCGCGAGAATCTCTCAGGGCAGCTGCAAATATATTGATCGGGCATTTTACAAAGATCCAGGAGCACCTGCCGGACTTGAAGACAGTGGAGATGATTTTTGAGAGTCCTGAAACAAAAAAGGAAGAAGAGGAAACCATCCAGCCTGTTGAGGAAACAACCACGGAAGAATCTCTGCCGGAAAAGACGAATGATGAGGAGAAGGTGGAGGAAACACCTGAACCTCAGCCCGTTGAAGAGAATAAAGATGAACCGGAAGAGGCTGTGGAAGAAGAGGACATCGCAGAAAAATCGATTGAAAGCCTCGAATTATCGGTCAGGTCCCTTAACTGCTTAAAGCGCGATAAGATTAATACCATCGGCGACTTACTGAAAAGACCTGTTCAGGAATTGTTGAAGATCCGGAATTTCGGTAAGAAATCACTGGTCGAAGTTGAGGAGAAATTGAAAGAAAAATTCGATATTGACCTTGAAGAATAAAGTAACGTAATAACGTCATTGATAAGCTATTGAGAAGGAGGAAATAACGATGAGGCATAGAAAGACCATTAAAAAACTATCACGCCCGAGTAATCATAGAAAAGCGTTAATCAGAAACTTGATGAGGGAAGTCTTTGAGCATGGTAGTATACTGACGACGCTTCCCAAAGCCAAAGCAGTTAAACCCTTCGTTGAAAAGGCGATAACAAAAGGGAAAAAAGGCAGTGTCACTGCCAGACGCTATGTGAATTCATATCTCGGGGACAGACGCCTGACCAACAAAGTTGTTGATGAGATTTCAAAAAAGTATCAGAGCCGCCCGGGCGGGTACACCAGAATCCTCAAGATGGGGAAGAGAAGAGGCGACGCAAGCGAGATAGCGTTGTTGCAATTAATCGACGAATAATTGCAGCTATTTGAACAATAATAGGGATATCATTCTTGATGGCGGTCTTCAGACCGCCTTTTTTGGTAGTGGGAGAGTCATTTTTTGAAAAATGAGAGAGAAAGATTATCATTCGACAGTATCATCATTGTCATTGTATACCTGTCTCTGCTCACAATCGGGTACTTCAACCTTTCGAGTGCGGTGATCTATTCAAGATATACGAGTCTACCCGATACGCAGCTTATTTGGATATTCATGGGCGTGATCATGAGTTTTCTGACCATCAGGATAATGCGTCAGATCCATCATGGAAGCTTCGTGATACCCGGACTGGTGACGGTGTACGCACTATTGATTCTTGTCCTCTTTTTCGGCGAAAACTGGGGGGGATCAACGCGATGGTTCTCGACACCGGTTGGCGGGATCCAGCCTTCTGAGCTTTCAAAGCCAATAATCGTTCTGGTCTTTTCGTCACTATACGCGTTGATGAAGAACTACAAGATTGCGAATATCACTGTTTTCTTCATTTCATCAACGGTATCGGCTTTGATAATGCTTGAGCCCGATCTCGGAACGGCGATGGTCTTTATGTTTATGTTCTTTATTTATTTTCTGATGAGTGAAAAACGGGTTATCAGGATCATTGAACTCATGACGGTTGTTGTGATAGTGGCCCTGGTCGGATTCTTTTTTATCCTTCAACCGTATCAGAGAGAGAGGATAACTTCTTTTCTCAACCCCGAATCTAATCCGGCGACCTATTATCAGACCAAACAGTCCATTACGATGGTTGCCTCCGGAGGACTGGAGGGTAAGGGTTATCAGAGGGGACTCGGTAACCTTTACGGGTACATCCCGGCAGATCACACTGATTTTATCCTGGCGGTATACGGTGAAGAATGGGGATTTATGGGGATGAGTCTGTTTTTGGGATTGTGGCTGTTACTGTTTATCACAATGCTCAGACTGATCTACCTGAGGAACGGGATCAAGCGTTGGATTGTTTTAGGGGTTTTGTCAGTATTCTTTTTTCAGTTCAGTGTGAACACGGCGATGGTGGCAGGACTGATTCCCGTTACCGGATTACCGCTGCCGTTTTTCACCTATGGGGGCAGTTCAATGTTAACCAATTCAGCCATGATCGGGATGATTCTCTGGAGTTCTTTTAAAGAGAAAAACTTATAGAGATGAGGAATGGAGCATGCACACATTGATCGAGATCGAAGACTTGAAGGCAGCAGAATTAATGAAGCTTCTTGGTTTTTCGGCGAAAAACGGGACACTCATATACGGTAGTGAAAAGCTGCTTGGCTATTTAAAAAAGGGAGATGGAGAGGATAAAATCATCTTTTTGAGTGAGGATATTCAACTGAAGCATCAGGAAATGTGGAGAAAAAAGGCAGAGTCCCACCAGGCAAAGGTTTACAAGCTAAGAGGACATTCGATGGATATAATTGGCCGCCGGCTGGGGAAAAGAAAGTTGTCTGTCTTTGCCACCGGGGATCAGAACATCCTCAACGGTATCATCGACAAAGTAAAGGACTAAGATGTTTGGCTATATCAGGCCGCTAAGACGATACAGCGAAAACTATCTATTTCGCGCGCAGTATTGTGGACTCTGTAAGTACTTTGGCACACAATACGGTCAGTTCTCAAGATTCTTTCTCTCGTATGATATCACCTTTCTGGCTCTGATGATTTCCGCACTTTCCGAAGAGCCGTTTGAATGGCAATACGAACACTGCGTTGCCCACTGGTTCTCAAAGCGGAGAATAAAGCATCCGACAAGTGTGGAAGAGGCCGTTTCGGATGTCTTTGTCGTTCTCCTCGGTTACAAACTCAGAGATGAAATAATCGATTCAGAGGGAATTCGGTCCTTTTTTGCGAAACGGATTCACAACTACCAGTTGAAGTGGAAGGGTGATTTCTCAAAAGAGCTGGAGAAAAAGCTCAAGTCTTCTTTTGAAGAGTTGATGGAGATTGAAATGAATAAAACACCCGATCCGGATAGTGCTTCGAATCTGTTTGGTTCCATCATGAAAACGCTGACCGGAGAAGTCCTTATGCGACTTGAACTGGTTGTGGATGAGGATTTTCTCAAATTCTCGGAACTTCTCGGCAAGTGGATCTATTTAATGGATGCCTTTGAAGACCTTGAAAAGGATATCAAGAAGTGGCATTACAATCCCCTTATCTTTTCAAACAAAGAACTGTTACTTGAAGAGGATGACAACGCGGTGATCGTAAAACAGATAACCGAACTGGAAAAATGGAGGCTTCATTTAGTCGTTGATCATATGAGAGAATATTATGACCGTTTTTTTAAGAGATTGGGGCACTTTTCTATAGAAATAAATGGTATAATACATGAAGCCATACCGGTAATGACAGATAAGGTGTTAGGTAATAGTTGTAAGAGCGATGGCAATGCTGAGAAAGATGGATAATGGAGGATATAGATCATGATTAATGACCCGTATAAAGTACTCGGTGTAGAACCGGGGGCAAGTAAGAAAGAGATAAAGGCCGCTTACAACAAGATGGTCAAAAAGTATCACCCGGATTATTACAAGGAAAAACACATGAAAGAACTGGCCGAACAGAAGATGAAGGAGATCAACGAGGCCTATGATTATCTCCTTGACAACCATCAACATTACACAAAGGACACAGGCAACAGTAAAGCCGCTAATGAAGGACATCGTGAAAACGGCGGATACACCGATTTCAATCATATCCGCCGGTTGATACAGGCCGGAAGATTTGCCGAGGCCAGACAGCTCCTCATGCAGGCCAAAATAAGAAACGCCGAATGGTCTTATCTCATGGGGGTTGTTGAGATTTCGCATGGCAATTATACAGAAGGCCGGCGTCTACTGGAACAGGCCGTCAGACTGGATCCGGCAAACGAGGAATACCAAAAGGCCTATCAGCAGACCATGGGCGGGACATTCTTCTCAAGAAGAGCCGGTCATGCCCGGACGGATGCAGAGACCTGCTGCCAGGTCTGTACGACACTCTGGTGTCTGGATTGTTGTTGTGAATGTTCCGGTGGTGATTTCATTTCATGTTGTTAAGGATAAATAATAGTAGATCAGGAGGGTTTTATTTTGGAAATGTCAGTTGAGCAAATATTGAATGTCTTGCTATCAAGGATTGAAGCGATCAGTGCGGGAATCGAGGATGTCCGCTTTAAGGTGAACGTTCTGGGGACGGCGATGGTTGACTCGGAACAGATTAAGAAAGACGATGTCAGACAGGCCGTCAGAAAACAGATGAACGTGATGAAATATCTCGGATCAACGGAGAATGTCGAATCTGACACAGTGGAACAGTTGACGGAAAGTCTGATGAACTGGTTCAACGGAGATATGTCCGCGATTAAATCGGAACTCGAAACCTACAGAAAGATGGCTGAAGAGGCGCAGAAGAAGGAAGGTAATGAACAGCAAAGGATACAAATCGCCGGACCGGACTCCTTGGGCGATTTAAAGAATCAGAATAACAGACGCTGAAGATGGACGCGAAAGACAAGATCATCGTAGAATCAGTCTCAAAGAGATTCAGGAATATCAAGGCGTTGAATTCCGTCAGTTTTTCGTTTGACAAAGATGAAGTTTTCGGACTGCTCGGACCGAACGGTGCGGGTAAGACAACCCTGGTGAGAATAATGGTAACGCTGCTGGCTCAATCCGAGGGCCGGATAACGATTTTCGGAAACAGTATCGACAAAAACAGACAGAAAATCCGGCAGCTGGTGGGTTATGTACCGGCCGGTGTTATCCTCTTTCCACATTTAACAGCCAAAGAGAATCTGTTGTATTTTGCCAGTCTATACAGGATCAAGAGGGAGCATGCGGAGAAGCGCGTTGAAGAACTCCTCAAGACGTTTGATATGTGGGAATGGCGAAATGAGTATGTCAAGAATTTTTCAACCGGGATGGCCCAGAAGATCAATATCTGCCGTGGTATTCTGCATGACCCTAAGATGCTCATTCTGGATGAACCAACCAACGGGTTGGATCCAAAATCCCGCCAGGTGGTCAGAGATTTTGTGCTGGATGTCAATTCAAGCGGGACAGCCGTTTTATTGACAACCCATGCAATGTGGTCGGTTGAGGAAATATGCCGGAGAGTGGCGATCATCGATCGCGGGAATCTCATAACGGTGGATACGGTTAAGAATCTCAAACGCGAAGAGCTAAAGAATCAACGCGAGGTCAAGGTCTTTATCAGTGGTCTGATAAGAGACAGGGTGAAGTTCAGAGAGCTGGAAGACGTCTCATGGATTGAGAATATAGAACATGAAGACCAGTACAGTTATGTGATCACTTTAAAGGGCAATGCACATGTTAAGGAATTACAGAAGAAGGTTGTTGAGAATTTCGATACAGTCGATACCTTTAGGGTTAATGAACCAACATTGGAAGATATATTCATATCTTTAACAAAAAAAGTCAGCTAATATTTTTCTTGGAGGTGCTTTTATGAAAAGATTTTCTATTTTGTCAGTGACGTTGTTTTTACTCATTACAGTCGCTTTCGGAGCGGTGACGGATTATGTTCCGGAAGATTCCTCGATGGTCTTTACTTCGGTTAACAATTCAGACAACTACAGCAAGCTAAAAGAAGAGACGGTGTTTGGCTTTTTACTCAGAGACATGGGCGTCGAGGGTATGATCAGCCAGCAGGTTGAAAGCATGAAATATGCCGATCCGGAATTCAAGCCGGAGAACATCTGGGCCCTTCTCAAGGGTGATATCGCTGTTTTCACGCAAGGTGAGATTAACTATGGGGCGCTTGCTCAGATGAACAAGAATATGGCAGATAATCCTTCCGCGTCAGTCAATCCCAACCAGGCCATCGGCCAACTGGGCGCTGCATTTGCCAATCTTGACTTTGCCGTCGTTCTCAAGCCGGCCGCCAACCCTGACGATGTCCTTGCTGCTGTCAACAAGCTCATGCCCAATCCGGTTCAGTTTGGACAGAACGATGGTTTCGTGATGGCAAAGGATAACGGCCATGTGATCATTTCCATGAATCAGAAGGGTGTGGATGCAGCAATGGCTGCAAAAGGGAATAACATCATGAATGATCCCATCTTTTCAGGTCTCTACAACGAGGAAAACTGGATGATACTCTATACGGGAGAAAGCATGAGCAGCCAGAAGATGATGAGTGCCTATGAATCAGCATTCGGTTTTGATTTCCCCGATGAGATGAGCAAGATGGTGAAGATGGAATACGGCTGGACAAAGGGCTATGTGGACGGCGGTCTGGTTCTCGAGAGTTTTAACAAGTATCAGTACAACGACAGCGAACTCCAGAGACTTTCTATCAACGCCGGCGTCAGCAAAAGCGAACTTGAAGACCGGATGAGATTACCGGGACTGGTCAAGGGCGCAGTGAATATTGCCAACATGGACAAGATCTGGGGATTCCTTGATCCGATGATGGATGCTCTCTACCAGCAGGCAAAACAGATGTATCAGGCTGAGATGGAAGAACTTGATGCAGCCACGTATGAAATGGTCAAGAGTGTTGTGGAAAGCTGGGATGGCCTTGCCCAGGTCAGCATGGATATGAAAATGGGGGAAACCGGTGATGTGTCGGTTGATCTCTACGGAGCACTCGGCAGCAACAACCCTGAGATGATATCCGCCCTCATTGAGGAATCCGGAGAGGCGTTGAAATCACTCGACGGAATGAAGTACATGAAGCTTTCCGAGACAACCTCCTCCGGCCAGGAGAAGGTGGAAGGGCAGGAACAGCTTGAACAGATGACTGGTACGGACGTTGATGTGGAACCCTATCTGATCATTGAAGGTCAGAAGATCATCATCACAACAATCAAGCCGGAGCAGTTTGATTCTGTGATGAGTGAGGTCCCCTCGATCAATCAGAATCAGATGTATTCACAGCTCTCAGGTAAGTTTGCAGGCGTTGAAAACTACTACGGTATGTTCTTCCTGGATATCAGTGATCTGCTCACAAAATTGATGGGCATGGGATATCCGTCTGCGATCTATTCCGAATTCGGCGTTGATGAAGAAGGAAACTCACAGGCCATAACGGTCATAAAATAAAAGAATGTTGTCCATAGTTTTCTGGGGTTTGGCGCTTGTCGTTTCATTCTCTCTTCTATGGACCCGAAATTTGATCATCAGTATTTTGTTATTCGGACTGTTCGGAACAATGACATCCGGGGCTTACCTTTTAATGGGAGCTCCGGATGTTTCTTTTGCATCTTTGGCGCTTGGTGCGGGATTTACCACGTTTGTTTTTATTATCTCTGTCAGAAAGACCGGTAAGATCAAGGTTGGCTATATCAAAACCCCCTATTTGATAGATCGGAAGGATGCAGGAGGATTTACAGGGTTTGAATATGAATTAATCAGCGAGTTTGCCAAGGAGCAGAAGCTTGATCTGGATTTTGAGGCCATTACACTTGAGGCTGAATCCAAGTTGAAGCGATTGGACCTCTTAATGGGGGGGCTTTATGATGATGGGACGCATACGGTATTTTTTGAAACATGGAACAAGGTTCAAGTCCTTGAAACCAGGCTGCTGAAAAACGAAAATGGCGAGATTATTGATCTCATGCGGTACAAACACAAACTCATGCAAGACGGTTATTATGATTATGAGTATGACAATCTGGGTAAGTCTTATTATTTCTTTTTGATTGAAAAAAGCCGCACTGAGCTGGCGGATTCTTTGAAAGAATTTATTGACAGGACGGTTGAGGACGGCAGATTTGAAGAATGGGTGCGGAGGAATCTTGGATGAGTAAGACGGTAAATGTCATCGTATTAATCACGCTGCTGGTCTTTGCAGCCGTTGTTTTTCTTAACCTGGATCAGAACAGGCTGACGACTGAGAGGCCGGATTACATCACAAATCTTATAACGGAAAACGGGTCTTTAAATGCCGTTGGTGCTGTGTACCTTGATTACAGGTTTTATGATACGCTCTTTGAGGTAGCTGTTTTTTTTGTCGCCGCTTTTGGAGTTGTGATGGTGTTAAAGAGGTTGCCGGCTACGGTGAGTGAAGAACACAAAAACAATATTGATTATAACCTGAATGGCGAAGCTGTTGATTTCAGAATGAAGACAGCCGGAACTGTGATCTTTTTTCTTTCCCAGCTTTTTGCCATCTACATCATCCTGACCGGTCATCTTGGACCGGGAGGCGGTTTTGTCGGCGGGGTTGTTGCCGGAACAGGTGTCCTGGTTTTAAGTGGAACAAGAGATATCGAAGGGATAGACAAGGGTCTTCACGATCTTGGAATCCCGGTATTTGAAAAAGTCATCATGCTGACCCTGCCTTTATACGGTTTGATTGGGCTCTTTGCCTTTGATGCTGCCTTGTCCAATTTTCATCTTCTTGAGCTTACGGGAATAAAGGACAGCCGTCTTTGGGGCATTGGTAGAGGCGAGCTGATATCAGGGGGGACGGCACTGTTTTTAAACATGGCGATCGGGATCAAGGTCTTTGCCGGATCCTGGGCTATACTTCATCACTTTGTCAAACACAGAGGGGTGGTCTGATGAAAAAGGCCCTTTTTTTGATACTCCTGCTGGGATGTTTGACGCAGGTCTTCAGCTATGAATGGATTGAACTGGAGAACGTTGAAGAATACCGGGATATTCAGGTCGATGAGTACAGCTTGACGATCTTTGAAAGGGTTTTCACAGTTGAAGAATGGTGGAAGGAACAACCAGCTCTAAAACTGATTTATAAAGGTCCCGGGGAATACAGAGAACTTGTTTCGCATCTGTTTGAAGAGCTTGGGTTTGTGTTACTCGAAGAGGGCAGGGAGCTTGAGATTGATATCACTCAGCCCGGGGAGGACCTTCTTCTGGTCAAGGTTTTCTACAACGGCCGGTATTACGATAACGCTAAAAATCTTTTTAAAACCGGGGAGTTTGAAAAGGCGTTAACCTCTTTTCTGAAACAATTTCTCGAGGATCATACCAGGAGATTGCCGACGCTTGTCCTGGTAAAAAGCGGGAATGAGATTCAATCATCGGCAGAAAGGCTTTACTACGGGCCGGGGTACTCCGTATTCAGGACTTTTGATAGAGAAATGATTTTGAAATCGGGAGAAGAACGATTGACAGTTCAAGTTCCGTTCAGGCCGGTGGCTTTTTTGGATCTCGAGGAGGCCATTAGACGATTGCGTATAACGGCGGACTTTTCCATTGATGTGACCGTGGATGGTCAAACATATAAGACGCCTGCTGATATTGAGGTGGAACCGGGGGTTCATGAGCTTCAATACGGGGCGGTTAGCCGGTATTTGTACATTGAAGAGGATACTGAGATTCAGTTAGATGCTGATAGCATCGGTGCAGTATTAACCGTCCAAACATCTGACAATGCCCTGATGTCACTTTACAGACAAGGTGAGGATACCCCTTTGATGGTCGAAGAGGGCAGTGACGTCACATTTGAATTGCCGGAGGGCAAATACAGTGTCCGGTTAAACGCTGAGGGGTTTTCTGAAAAAACACGGGATGTTCAGCTTAAAGCGGGAGAGGACATAACACTCAATGTCAAGCTGACCGGTGAGCCCGGTAAGTTGTTCAAGCGAATTGAATTGAATGCAACATACAACAGCCTGTTTTTTACGGATGATCTGCTCATCATAACCCGCCCCGGCGGATCGATCATAGTGGACCTTGAGACCGGGGAGAAGAAGGTGCTTCAGGAAGAGGTGACCGGCGTCAGTGATGATTATTTTCTGACGAATAGACGGATATACGACGCTTCCCGAACCGTAGTGTTTGAATCCACTGTTCCCCTGGCCGGTATCATCCAAACGGGGCAGATGCTCTGGATATTCCAGTCTGACAGGCATCTAAAGGGAATGCGGCGATTTGACAGAGAGGTTATATGGACCCGGATTATCGATTACCTCCCTGTCCGGCACATCGAAACCGACGGTTATATCGTTGTGATCGATCTGTATTCACGAGTCATCTTCCTCGACGGCAGACGGGGATACAGTGAACTGACAAGAGAGAGGGTACCGGATATCAAGGAACTGACAAATCATGAGATAGACGACCATAAAGTCTCCGTTCTTTTGCCGGGTCCGGGAAAACGATATGAGTATTATTTCCGAACCAGAAAGCAGCTCATTACGCCGGAAGAGGTCAGTACAGAGGAGAGTGAGTTGGTTTATAAAGCGGGGACCGTTCTACAAAAAGGAAGTGCGCTTCTTTCCATCGCGCAGAAACCCTGTGATATGAAAACAAAAAACGGACTGGTGGCGGTTTTGACAAAAGATGAATGCAGGATTCTTTACGGCTATTGATTGTCAAACCTAACCCTGCGCATCTTTGGCGTAGTCCATGTCGGTGTTCAGTTTTGCCTTCAAGGTTGTGATCATGCCTTTGATCCGGGAGTTGTCTTCTCCCAACATCTTTTTCATCTTATTGATGGAATAGTTAACCGAGGAATGTGACTTTTTGAACCAGTTTGCCACGCTGGTCACAGGCTCGTTCATGCATTTTACGGCGATGTACATGGCGATCATCCTGGTCTCGCTGATCTTCTTTTTCCTGGACTTTGAAACCAAATCGTTTCTTGTGAGACCCGTGGTTTCCTCAACCGTGTTGAAGAGTTTCTGATCGGGGGTGAGAGTTGTTCTCCCGGGGTTGCCGTTGACGGGGTATATCTCATTGAGCATCTGTTTAACGGTGATGAGGTTGATCCCCTTGCCCTTTAGTTTGTTGGCCATGATGAGCTTCACGAGATAGCCATAGATGCGGCGGATATTCTCGGATACCTTTTCGGCAAGGTAATCCGTCACATCATCGGGAAGTTCCAGATCCTCGACCTCGGCGAATTTTTTGATAATCTTCTTTCTGGTTTCCATGTCGGGGGCCGCCATCTCCACCACCAGTCCCATTTGAAATCTTGAAACAAGCCGGTTGTGGAACGTACCAAGCTCTTCGGGGGGTCTGTCACTGCAAAAAGCGATCTGTTTTCCGGCATCGTAGAGTTCGTTGAATGTATGGAAAAGCTCATTCTGAATGCCTTTTTTTCCGATGAGGAACTGAATGTCATCGATCAGGAGCACATCGAGGTTTCGGCGGAACTTCTCACGGAATTTTGCAGTTGTTCCTGTTTTGATGCTTGTGACGAGATTGTTCATAAACTGCTCAGAGGTGATATAATGGACCCGCAACTGAGGGCTCCTTTTCATGATATCGTGGGCTATCGCCTGCAGTATATGGGTCTTACCGAGGCCAACCTCTCCGTATATGAAAAGCGGATTGAACTTCCCGGGATTCCTGGTGATCTCAATGGCGGAGTTATAGGCAAAGGTGTTTCCGCCTCCGGGAATAAAGCGCTCAAAGGTGTAGTGCTCGTTTAAACTGGAAAAGGCAATGGGTTTCTTTTTAATCAAAGGCTCCGCTTTTTGTTGCTGATCGTTATCAGCTGTGTTCTCAACCTTTTTTTGATAGCTTGAGAATTCCAGTGTATAACGATAATCAGAACCCAGAACTTCCTTAACCGTACGGGCAATGGTTGAACCGTATTTATTTTTCAGTCGTTCTTTCAAGAAGAGATTCCCGACAACAAACGTGACGATCTTTTCTTCGTCGTTGATGGTGTCGATATCGAATGAACCAAACCACATGTTCCAATGATTAGGATGAACGTTTTTCCGTAATCTTTCGAAGAATCTCTTCTTTTGAGTAGCTGGATTGTTTGTAATAATGACCACCCAAAAGCGTGAGTTTTAAAAAGTGAATGGGCCTCTTTGTTTATCTCTATAAGCCCGGATTAGCACTTTTATCTATAAGCAAATCTATAGGAAGACATATCTCTAACAGCAGAATCATGATAGCATTTTTTTGGGGGAGAGGAACGAGTTTTTTGTTAAGGATTCGTTCTTTTTTCTCATTTGAGTAAAAAAAAAGATTTTGACTTGACAATGATATACTCAAATAGATATAATTTAGCGAATTTTGCGATAACATATAAGGAGGTGGAAGATTATGAAGAGGACATACCAACCCTCGAGGAAGAAGAGAAAGCACACACACGGCTTTTTAAGGAGAAAGAAGACGGCAAGCGGGAGAAGAATCCTGGCAAAAAGAAGAAAAAAAGGAAGGAAGCGACTCTCAGTCTGAAAAAGAACGGATTCCCAAAAAGCAACAGACTGTACCAAAATTCGGATATAAAAGACATCATTCATGAGGGCGGCGTGTCGGTTACACCAAATTTTGTGATGTTCTACAAGAAGAACGACCAGGATAAGAGACGGTTTGGCGTAACCTGTAAGCGGAAATTTGGCAATGCTGTTCAACGGAATAGATTGAAAAGATATGCAAGGGAGTTTTTTCGATTAAACAAAGAGCGTTTCCCTCATGGAACGGATGTCTTTATTATGCCGAGAAAAAAACTGGCGAGTAATTTTAGGGGGAAGGGTTTTGCCGAAATCGCCAAAGAGATCGAAAGAGTCCTGTCAGGCTGTCAGCTGTAAAAACCGGTTGATAATGGAAAGGCCGGTTGAAATGAATGATGACGATTTGTCTGAATCTGACAGTATACGCCGGGATTCTTTTTCGATTTTTAAGGTACCATCAAAGATGATGCAGATCCTTATCAGGTTCTATCAAAAAATCATATCTCCATTAAAAGGCAAGCAGACCTGCAGGTTCTATCCGACCTGTTCGTCTTATGCTATCAATGCTTACAAAAAACACGGCTTTATCTCAGGTACCATCCTGTCGGTTTGGAGAGTGTTGAGATGCAATCCCTTTAATCCGGGAGGTTATGACCCTGTTCCGTTGAAATTCGGATTTCACAAGAGGAGGAAAAATCGATGAATCGAAAGTTTTTAATAGTTGCAGTTTTATTCACAGTCGTATTCACGTGCTTCGCATTTGCGAAGAATGAGATTAAAGTTGGCTATATAGACGGTATGATTAGTGTTGACAGCAGGATCGCAAACTACGTATTTGATGCTTCAAGGGGTGAGCTCGAAGAGGTTAAGCTGACCATGGAGCAGACACAGCTGGTGTATCGAAACGATGGAGACGGTTTGAGAACAACACTTGATTCAACACCTGTTTATCCGAGTTCTATAGCCATCAATGGCAAGAGTCTTGAACAGTACAATGAAGACCCGGTGGAAATCGAAGGGGATGTATCACTCGTCTTCGATTACGGTGTCTTTGAAAAAGAAGTGAAAATCATATATGGTCCACTGTATGAAATAGATGTCAGCGTTTCGGGCAATATTCCGAATAATCTGGAGATTATTGTTCCAAGAGTTGGATTTGCAGCAGAGGATAGAACGAATGAATTTGGGAAGGTCTTTACGAATTATTATGAAGAGACAAAGGCGATATCAATCTGGGCCATCAAGAACAGTGAGGGAGCTAATTTCAAGGTTGGACGGGATAAAAATGCCAATACAATCGAAGTCCCTTACAACGGCTTAAACCTCCACGGCTACATGGGAGAGGCAAAGAAGAACACGTTCATCAAGAAGGCCTTCCCCGATAATTATGTCTGGCTTTCAAGAACCATTAACAGCTATCCAAAAGCCACGAGCTGGTATGATCCGATTTTTTATCTGTTTGTCGGACTGATAGACTGGTTATTCAAGGTTACAGGGAGTTATGGTTGGGCGATTATTCTCTTCACGTTGATCATCAGATTGATCATCTATCCGCTCTTCCACATTCAGACAAAATCGATGATTGAGAGAAAGAAACTCGAGGATGACCCTGAATTTAAGAAATTGAATCAGATTAAAGACAAGCAGAAGAAGCAACAGGAATTGATGAAATTCTACAAGAGGAAAAAAGTGAATCCTGCCGGTGGTTGTTTGCCGCTTCTTGTACAGATGCCGGTCTTTATCCTGCTTTATGCGGTTATCAGATATCAGTCGGAACTCTTTGCCTATGGACCGCAGTTCTTTATATGGGAAGATCTCTCAGTCGGCGGATTCGCACAGAACATCATCCTTGTGTTGATATCAGCTGTGATGGGTTTTCTCAACAGTCTGATTACCAGTTCACAACCGAAGATGGCGATGCAGGGGGCTTTGATGGCAACCTTCTTCCCGTTCATCCTCATCATGCTGCCAACAGGGTTGCAGTTGTACTGGGTTACCTCAACCATCTTCCAGTTTGTTGTCACGTATTATGTTTATAAGAAGAACGACATCCACGGTATATCGATCAAGGAATTCTTTGCCAGTTTAAAGAAGAAGTGATGGTCAAAAGGTACACGCCCGATTAAAAAAAGAGTTCGGAGGAGAATTTGATGAAAGAATTCCAAATAACCGGTAAAACAATCGAAAACGCACTCAGGGAATTACACGATAAACATGCGATCAAAGAAGGAGAATACGAGTATGAAGTGGTGGATCCCGGCTCTAAAGGTTTTTTAAGGATTGGATCAAGAGATGCCGAGATCAAAATCAGATTAAAACCGACGTATTTTGCGAGAAGTGTTCGGGATTACATTGAATCGATACTGAAGTATTCCAACGGAGGCGTAAAAGACATGGATCTTCAGTACAACACGAAAGGCTCAAAGATCTTTATCCAGTTGAAAGGTGAACAGCTCGGACGGATCATCGGGAAGCATGGAAAGACGATCAGTGCCTTACAGCATCTTTCGAACATCTATGTCAACCGGATCACCGATGTAAAGGCCACCGTCTATATCGAAGTTGGCGATTACAAAGATCGAAGAAAGGACATCATCAAGAAGATTGCCGTGCAGAATGCCAAAAAGGTCAAAAGCTCAAAAAAGAAAGTGGAACTCGATCCGATGTTTGCCTTTGAAAGAAGGATTGTTCATGAGGTTATTAAGAGCATTTCAGGCGTCAAGAGCTTTTCAAAGGGACTTGAACCTTATCGATTTGTTGTACTCCTTCCCGTGAATGGCCAAAGGCATTATGCATCTCAAGGAAGAAATGTGAACAGGAGGAAGCGTGATGAGAAAAGGGACAGTAAAAGAACGGCGGACAATAAAAGGTGAGAGGATCGAAACAGAAGCTGCCAGGGGCGTTTTGAAGCAAGTGTTGATAGGGGGAGAAGACGGTGCTGACAATTTTATCATGCGCCTCTTTACGCTTTCTCCCGGGGGTCACACCCCCAGACACCAGCATGAGTGGGAACATGAGGTGTTTGTCCTGAACGGGGAGGGAAAATGCCTGTTGGATAATGACTGGCATGAGCTCTCTGCGGGGAACGTGGTTTTTGTTCCCCGGGGGGTACTCCATCAATTTGTTAACAACTCGGAAAAAGAGAATTTTGAGTTTATATGCGTCATACCGAACGTCGAGGAGAATTAGTTTACCTTATGTTATAATCCATCGACATAAATCATTATGAGGTGATAATTATGAGTAAAAATGAGATCTTTAAGACCATAAAGAAGATGATGGTGGAAAAATTTAACCTTGAGGACGATGATGTCAAGCTCGAATCTACATTCGTGGATGATATCGGTGCAGACTCCCTTGATCTTGTGGACATGATAATGGCCATCGAAGATGAATTCGGAATAAGGATTGAAGAGGAGGATACTGACAAGTTGATCTGCGTCGAAGATGCCGTCAATTACATCTACGAAAAGCTCGGCGGTTCAGCTGATGATGAAGATATCATCGAAGATGAACGATAGACAACGAATGATTTCGCCGTCAATCCTTTCCGCCGATTTCTACAATCTGGAGAACGGTATCAAAAGTGTGGAAGAACAGGCTGATCTTTTGCATATTGATGTGATGGACGGGCACTTTGTTCCGAATATTACGATTGGCGTCCCCGTGGTTGAGGCCATTAAGAAACGGACATCCATTCGGTTGGATGTCCATCTGATGATAGAAAAACCCGATGACTATCTGGAACAGTTTATCAATGCCGGATCGGATTTTCTGACCGTTCATTATGAGACCTGCCCGCATCTCAACAGGACAATTGCAACGATTAAAGATTTGGGCGCAAAGGCCTTTGTGGCATTGAATCCGCATACGCCTGTCGAACTGCTCCGTGATATCCTCTATCTGCTTGACGGCGTTCTGGTGATGAGCGTTAATCCCGGTTTTGGTGGTCAGCAGTTCATTCATAACACCTTTGAGCGGATTGGCCGTTTATCACAAATGAGAGACGACCGGGGACTGAACTTCCTGATTGCGGTTGACGGAGGTGTCAATGAGACTAACATTGCCGGGTTAAGCCAGTCCGGTGCCGACATATTTGTCGCGGGCAGCGCCATATTTAAGTCTGACGATCCGGAAGAGACGATCAAAGCATTCAGGAGCCTTGAGAGATGACAGCAGAGAAGGCAAAACAGGAAATTGAACAACTGAAAAAGGAGATAGAACGGCATAATTACAACTATTATGTCCTGGCGAGGCCTGAAATAGATGACCGGGAATATGATCAACTCTTTAAGAGACTCCGGGATCTTGAAGCACAATACCCGCAGTTCAGGACGGCCGATTCACCGACGAAAAGAGTGGGCAGCAAGGTCATCGATGCCTTTAAAAGGGTGGAACACTCCGTTCCAATGCTCAGTCTTGAGAACACTTACAACGCAAAGGATATCTATGATTTTGCCGATAGGATTAACAGAAATATTCGTGACAAAGCCATTCGTTATTGTACCGAACTGAAGATAGATGGCGTTTCTTTTGCTGCGAGATATGAAGACGGCCGATTCACCCGTGCCATATCCAGGGGAAACGGCCGGGTGGGCGAAGACATAACAGAGCATATGAAGCAGGTGCAAGGATTTCCGCTGGAGTTAAAAGAAGAATATGATGTTGAGATTCGGGGAGAGGTCTATATTCCCAAGCAGGTCTTTTTGGAGATCAACAGCGTGCGCGAGGAAAACGGATTCGAGGCCTTTGCCAATCCAAGGAATGCCGCCGCCGGGACCTTACGGCAACTGGATACGTCATACGTCAGGAAACGGGGACTGAAGGCCTTTGCCTACCATCTTATTGCCCCGCGGTCTTTTGGTCTTCAAACGCAAACGCAAACACTGGACTGGCTCGAAGAGCTTGGCTTTCAGGTTGAACCACATAGAAAGACGTTCGAGCGTATCGATTCTGTCGTCGACTTCTGGAAGGAATGGACCGGGAAAAGACACAGTCTGGCATTTGAGATCGACGGACTGGTGGTAAAGGTTGATGACTACAGCAAGCATGAGAAACTCGGTTCAACCTCTCACAGTCCGAGATGGGCGATCGCTTTCAAATTCCCGGCTGAGCAAAAAGAGACCCGGCTCGAGTCGATCACCTGGAGTGTGGGAAGAACAGGCGTTATAACCCCGGTGGCGCATTTTAATGCGGTTCAGCTGGCTGGCACATCTGTCAAAAATGCCAACCTGCACAATTACGATAATGTCCGGGATAAGGATATCCGGGTCGGGGATCAGATTGTCGTTGAAAAGGCGGGCGACATCATCCCGCAGGTCGTTAAAAGTGTCAGGGAGAAGAGGACGGGAGATGAGGAGAGCGTAGAGCCGCCCGATAAATGTCCTGTTTGTTCTGGAGACGTGGGCAGGCTCAAAGAGGATGAAGTGGCCATACGATGTCTGAATCCGCTCTGTCCGGCAAAGATCAAGAGAAGTCTTGAGATATTTGCCTCAAGGCAGGCGATGAACATCGAGGGACTGGGTGAGAAACTGATTTCAAACCTCGTAGAAAGAGATATGGTCAACGACGTGGCCGATCTGTATGGTTTAAAAGAGGAGGCGTTGATCGCCCTTCCGAGAATGGGGCAAAAATCCGCCAACAATCTGATGTCAGAGCTCAAAGAGAGTAAAGAGCAACCTCTTCATGCCCTTCTAACCGGCCTCGGTATTCCACAGGTGGGGAAGAAAACGGCACGGGAAATGGCACGCAGTTTTGGAACCATCGATGCCATCATGAATGCCGGGGTATCGGAGCTTTCAGAAGTCGATGGCATCGGCATTGAGATGGCCCGGGGGATCAAGCGCTTTTTCGACACGCCCCAGGTCAGGGAGATTATCCATAAATTAAAAGCATATGGGGTGAATAC
>CAZVWW010000009.1:0-37523 GCA_964631265.1 uncultured Thermotogaceae bacterium | reverse complement strand
GGATGTTATAATATGGATTGTTTGAATCAACAACAAAGGAAGTGATGATATGTCCAAGGTATTTCGCCGTGAAAGGATAGAATCAGAGATCCTGAAGATACTCTCAGAGTCGCTTAAGGATTTCAAATGTGAGGGAGTCGACAAGAAGTATGTTTCCTTTACAAGAGCGGAGCTCTCAGGGGATAAACGCCATGCCAAGATCTATGTCAGCGTCTTTGATCCGGATGGAGATGAAAAGCGGGCAGAAGAAACGTTTGAATTGTTGAAAAAGAAGATCGGTTATTTCAGGGGGTTTTTGGGAAATCGCGTCAGGCTTTATCATATCCCTGAACTTCATTTTATCTTTGACCGGGGCATAAAACAGAGTGTTCACATGCAAAAGGTCCTTGATAATCTGGATATTAATCAAGAGGATTCACAAGACAATCAAAACCCGGAGGAAGAGGATTGAGTTCTTTAAACGGGGTACTGCCGCTTTATAAACCGGTTGGCCCCACTTCGCACGATATGATAGACAGGGTTCGGAAACACCTTAAAAAGACAAAAGTCGGCCATTCAGGCACATTAGATCCGTTTGCAGATGGCGTTTTAGTGCTGGGGATTGGTAAGGGAACCCGGATACTCGAATTCTTGAAGGACAGATCAAAGGAATATATCATGACAATGCGCTTCGGCCTGCTCACGGACACGTATGATATTGAAGGCGAGGTTGTCAGAGATGAACAAGCCCGGATAGAACGGGCTGACCTGGAAGACGTACTTGAGCAGTTCCGGGGGGAGATAGAACAGGTTCCTCCGGTTTATTCCGCCAGAAAGTACAAGGGAAGACGGTTATACGAACTGGCCAGGGAGGGAAAGATCATCAGGATGCCTCCGAGAAAGGTCATGATCCACAATCTGGAAATACTGGGTTTTGATGACAGTGAAAAAAAGCAGCCTGAGCTGCGTATTAAGGCCACTGTTTCTGCGGGGACCTATTTACGATCCCTGGCAGTGGATATTGGATTTCAACTGAATACATGTGCAACAGCTGTTCAATTGACAAGAACCAAAAACGCCGGGTTTGAGTATCATCCCGATTCCGGTGGCGGGGATTGTCTTGTTTTAGGCGAATCGGAGAAAACGCCGCCCTTTGCGGACTATCTTGTCAGTATGAATGACGCGTTGGGGTTTTTGGATGAAATATCGGTTACTGAAGAGGCGAAGCGATTGATATCAAACGGTAATCCCGTTACGGTCTCCATGATCAAGCATCGAAGCGATTTTAAAAAAGGGGATATTATCAGAATTAAAGATGAAACGAATCAGCTCCTTGGATTGGGGAAGGCTGAAAGAGACAGTGCTTTTTGTGATACTCTCATAAACCATGATAGAGATGAGAGGATTGTTAAACCGCGAAAGGTATTTCAATAACGAGTCGATGCAGACGGGGAGAAAAAGATGAACGAGTTGAGGAATTCTTTAACACTGGGAACCTTTGACGGTGTACATATCGGCCACAGAAGGCTCATATCAAAGACATTGGATTCAGTTAACGAAAACGGTAAATCCATCGTCTTAACCTTTCATTATCCGGCCATGTTTTATTTGAATGCGGGAATTAGAGGACGAAAGACCTTCAAACCGGGAGAAAGAGCGTTCAGTTCAGAAAATTATTCAGGCCTGATCTACACACCGGAAAGAAAGGCCGCCATTTTGAAGGGGTTAGGAATCGATGATATTTACTTCCTCGATTTTTTGGAATTGAAAAACGCCACTCCCTGTGAATTTGTCGAAAATATCGTGACAACCTATCAACCATCCACGATAACGGTCGGCTTTAATTTCAGCTTTGGCCGGGATAAGACGGGGAATGTTAACCTGCTTGCAAGGCTTGGCAGCAGATACGGATTCAAAACGATCGTTGTTCCCCCGGTGCTCTATTCAGGTCACAGAGTGAGTAGCTCTTTGATCCGTTTTTTCATCAGAAACGGGGATATCGGCCATGCCAACGAATTGTTGAAACGCCCCTTCTCAATTGAGGGAAGCGTTTACAGGGATCAGGGGCTTGGTAGAAAATTGGGATTTCCCACTGCAAATATAAAAAGAGACGGTATTGAAAATTCAGCCGAAAAGGACTTGAATGACAAAGCCGGAATGATTGTTCCAGCCTTTGGTGTTTATCTGGTTTATACGCCCGGTGTCGGGTACGGATTGATGAATGTCGGGACACGTCCAACCGTAAAGGACGGTTCTGAAAACATTCATTATGAGGTTCACTATCTGGATTCAAAACCGGAGCTGTACAATGAGGAGATTGTTTGTTTTGTCCTTGAATATATGAGAGAAGAGAGACAATACAATTCTTTTGAAGCGTTGAGCGAAGCCATTGCATACGATAAGCATCTTGCAGCAAAGCTGATATCAAAATGGGAGAAGGATGGTTGGTGGGAAGATGAATTATAAGACAGTTATTCTCATAGTTGTGGCTGCTTTATTGGTGTTTACGCTTTTTGAGTTTCTACTCACAAGCAGGCTTAATTTGATGGTTAATGTAGAATTTTCAGAACAGTTAAGTACGTTATACAACAAGCGGGATAAACTCCCTTCGGGCGGGGCAAATTTCTTTTTTCAAATCTCAGGCCAGGAGCCGGGCGGCACGATATTTGAAAAGCGAATAATCGTAAGTCCGGAAAAGAACAGGTATGAGATCAATAACATTCCCTACGGGGATTATTTCTACGAGCTTGAATTAGACGATAAGACCATTACAAGAGAATTTATTAATTTCTCCCCTTCCTTCAGGTTTACAAGAGAAGAGTCCGAGATAGCTCTCGATTTGACGAATCTTGCCACGATAACCTCAGTAGATTACAAAGTTGAAGATCCCTCGTTGTTAATCAAATGGCACGGGAAATATATGGGAGCCTTCAGACCCTTTCAATATTTGGTCAAAACCAATAATCAAGAGGAAAGCGTCAGTGCCAACTTTCTGAGAGTCGATCTCTACAGCTTTTTACTCGAGGATCAGAGAGAGATTCGCTTAAGCATAGAGCCTTTGACGAAAAGCGGGATGCCCCTCTTGCAGTATGACAAGACGATACCGATTGAACTGGCCAGTGTCGAATTTGAGATTCCCGAGGCATTAAATCCCTATGAGCTGACCGTTGAAATTCAGGGTAAGGAGCTCCAGATCGATCCCTTCACTGACAATGTGGAAATTCCCCTCGCGGGTTCAAAAGGGAATGAACTGTCCATTCCCTTCAATGCAAAGTATTATGGAGAAACGATATGGAATTCCACAGTTGATGCAACCAGCATAAGGAATGGCGTTGAATTTCCCGAGGTGCCTGAACCCACTGTCACAACCATGTCATTTAACGAGGATACCCTGGATATCCATTTTGCCTTAACAGGCGAAACATCTTTCCTCAAACAGAACTTTGAATACTTTGTTGTGACGACGGAAACCACAGCTACTACCTGTACCAAATCGTTGAATTATGAGTTTTCAGAAAAGGGCGAGACAATCACTGTTAAGCCCTATTTCTATCCGGACATAATGGGAGAGGCGGTCCGATTTACAGTACCGCTTGATCCGGCTCCCCGATTACACAGCGTGATGTTTGATCAGGATGGTGAATTTTCCCCGAAGCTGGTCATTTACTCGGGAACAAACGCCCGAACTGCCGGACGATACAGTATTGATCGTGAAAAAGAAAGGACAATACCGGCATTTACAAAATATGAAACGATCATCCCTGATGATTTCAGAGAAGAAGCTGTTCATCATGTCAGCGTTGTGCTTGAAAGTGAATATGATGTTCAGGGAAGCGTTGAGAAGTGGATTTCAACAAAGAGCCCGGAGGTTACGTTTTTTAAAGAGGCTTATTTTGATAACAGCGGAATCCTTCATGTATCCTGGGATCAAACGGAAATGTACGATGAGCTGAAGCTTATTGTGACGGATGGGTATAACATCATCGAAAAAACGCCGTCCGGATCCTCCGCCTCGATTAACATAAAGGATACAGCACTCCAGACACCGCTCAGGATTATCCTTAAAGGGTTTTATCAGGGGGATGAGTATACCGCAGCGATAGTTGAGAACCTCGAATAGAAAAGGAAGATGCGGCTTTGTTCTGTATCAGGGCACACAGCTTCCCTATTCATCTAATCCAGTTGGAAAGGTTTGGTCTCGTGGTTCTCGTATTGGACGATCTTTCCCTCCCAGGTTCTAATCGTAATATAATCTTTTCCGCTTGAGATTAAATATTGAGGCAGTATGGGTGTCTTTCCGAGGCCGCCGGGGGCATTGATGATATAGGTTGGGATCGCGAGCCCCGATGTGTAACCGCGCAGATGTTCCATTATTTCAATACCATCGTTGACCGACGTGTTGAAATGCGTTGTCCCTTTGACATGCTTTGAATGAAAGATGTAATACGGTCTGACCCGTATTTTTAATAGATCCTGGTTCAATGCCTTCATCACATGTTTATCGTTGTTAATCCCGTTCAACAGAACCGCCTGGTTTCCAAGGGGGATTCCGGCATCCGCAAGTTTCTCACAGGCCCTTTTGGCATCGGGGGTAATTTCTTTGGGATGATTCACATGGGTGTTGATATACAGGGGATGGTATTTTCTGAGCATATTGACCAATGAACCGGTTATCCGTTGAGGCAATGTGACTGGCGTTCTTGACCCGATTCGGATGATTTCAACGTGCTCGATATCTCTCAGACCCTTCAGGATAAATTCAAGGAAGCTGTCTTTTAGAGTTAACGGGTCACCACCGGTGATCAGCACATCACGGATTTCGCTGTTGCTGGCGATGTAATCAATCGATTCCTGTATCGATTCTTTGGAACACGGCCTGTCGATTTCTCCGATATTTCTCCGCCGCTGACAATGTCTGCAATACATTGCACATTCATTGGTGACATTGATGATTAGCCTGTCCGGATATCGCCTGGTGATAGACCCTGCAGGATTTGTTAACTGTTCTAGCATTGGATCCAAATCACCCTCTATGTGCTCGATCTCCATGCGTGACGGTATCCCCTGCAATCTGACCGGGCAGTATTTATCCTCAGGATCCATTAGACTGGCATAATAGGGGGATATGGCCCACCTGTATCGTTTTTCAACATTTTTAATGGTTTCCTTCTGCTGCCCGGAGAGATTGAGGATCTTTGAGAGCGTTTCCACAGAGTCTATTCTGTTGGAAAGATGCCACATATAATCATCCCAGTCTTTCTGACGTCCTCCCAGAATGTCAAGGATCTTTTGCTTGTTTTGACTGAAACGGTTGTTTAAAGCCAGTCCGTGTTGTATCTTCTTTTTTGAACTGATATAATCCGAGATCTTTGATTTCAGTTCTTCAGCTCTTTCTAAAGAAATATCGCGTGGATTTTTGGAACGTTTCTTCTCCTTACTCACGCTTTCACCTCCATGATTAATGATTCACGAATTAAAAAAGACCTCATCTTTACCCGGTCTTTTGAATTTGCAACGCTTCATTTTTTTAGAACCTGAGTTTATATTGAAAAGTGATGGAGTATTTGCTTCAACACCTCATTATATATTAATTCTCGGATTTAGTCAAGAAGATGAGCAATTATATTTTCATTTGATTGAAAACAAATCTTATTCCAAATAATGGTATTATAGGCAACGAGAAAGGTTTTTTTATAGCAAAAGAAGGCCGATCACTTATATTCCGGGAGGTTTTTAAATGACGATAACAAAGAAGATTCTAATTGCTTTTGGAGTGGTTATTGCGCTTTTTGTTCTTATCCTGATCATGTCAACGCTGTCGAGTTTAATGATCGAGGAGGAGGGCGAGAATATCGCTCAACAGATCTCAAATGCAAAGCAGGAATTCAATGTTTTCAAAAGGACTGATGAGTTCGAAACAAGGATCAGGGAGATGATGGAGCTTGTGCTCAGTCTTGGATATATAAACGAACTCGATAAAGAAGAGGAGATGTACGAGCAGTATCTTACCCGGATTGAACAGATTACTACACAGGCCAGGGAAGAAGGGGTGTATGCGATAATCAAAGAGGAGTTGCAGCAGCTCAAAGCGGATGTGGAAGAGGTTTTTAAATACAAAAAGACTGAGATAGAAGCACAAAACACCCTTAAGGAAGAAAGGAAGGGACTGGACGAACTGGAGGAACAGATCAGAAGACTGAACCATGAGCAGGGAAAGGCCATGAATGTTTTCGAATGGAGAATCAGCAGTTTCCAAACACAACTGAATGAATTAAGGCAGAAATATGAAGGCATGAGGAGCATGACATCCGAAAAAAGAGAAGAGATTGAAACAGCCCTCCTGGAGGAAGTCAAGCTCGATGAGTTTTCACTCTTTGAACTGGAAAAGACGTGGGAGACCTCCGTCCTCGGTCGTGGGATTTCAATCAACGACATCCCCAAGATAGTCCTCAGAACCCGGAAACTTTTGATCAATCCAAAGGAATCAGTTCAAGTCCTCGAAGAAATCCGTAAACTCAAGAAAGATGTAGTGGATTACATAGACCTGAAAACCCAGTTTGGTTTTACCGCTATCGATCCGGTGGCGGCAGTTTCCATCCCGTTGACTCTCGATCTGTATATCGGAAAGCTTGAGAATTTGTCTCAGATCAATGTCAAACTGGCTGAGATTAACGCCAGGATTGACAGTAAAAAGCAGTCGCTTGATTTTTATCAGAGTGAAAGCGAGAAATCGAGAGAACTTTCTCTGACCGTTATCAATCAGGAGATTGCTAAGACGATGGACACGATAAAGGTCAAACTCAATGCTATGAGAGAGGATCAGACGAACTCTCTGAATGACAGTCTTCAAATGGTGACTACCAAGAGCTCATTGAGTGTTGAGCATCTGTCGGATAACAATTACGTGATCTTTATCATCGTGATTGTCTCGGTCGCTCTCAGTGTGGTTGTCTCCTATGTTATTCTAAGAAGCATCAGAAAACCGATTCATGCATTACTTGAAAAATCAGAGAGTATCAGAAATCTTGATTTTCAAGTTGAGTTTTCAAACAAGAAGAAAAAAGACGAGATCGGGCAACTGGAAAACGCCCTGCAAAACATCGTCACCTCGGTTAAAGAAACCCTGTTGAGCGTAAAAACAGCCGTTAACAAAGTGAATGAATCGACGGATGAGTTGAATACCATAGCGGAAGAATCCGGAGAGATCTCAAGAGAGTTGAAAAACGAGGCGGATGAGACGGATAGAAATGTTCAGGATACGTCAGCGGCCATTGAAGAAGTCAGTTCAGGTGTTGAAGAAGTTGCCGCCTCATCAAAGAACATCACCGAGATTGCCGGGAATATCCACACTAAAACCGATGACACATCGAAATCAGCCAAAGACGGGGAAAGCGAGCTCAAAAAGGTAGCACACATTGTTAATGACGCGGAAGGTCAGGCGAAGGAAACATCAAAGGTCGTCGATGTCCTTCAGGAACAGGCGAAGAATGTCGGGGAGATCGTCAAGACGATATCCGGTATATCCGAACAGACCAATCTTTTAGCCTTGAACGCTGCGATTGAGGCTGCAAGAGCAGGAGAAGCAGGCAAAGGGTTTGCTGTTGTGGCTGACGAGATTCGAAAACTCGCAGAAGAAAGTCAGCGGGCGACTGAAAATATCAGTAATATGCTAAAGGAAATCAGTTCGGGGGTTGACAATGTGGACGATTCCTCCAAGAAGACGGTTGATATTGTCAACGAGATGAACGAAAGAGCCCAGAGTGCCATGAGTAAATTCAGAAACATCCTGGAGAGCCTGCAAGTGGTGACTGATTCTGTACAGAATCTGACCAGTACTTCCGAAGAGCAAAATGCTGCATCAGATGAGATCGCCGGTGCTATGGATCAATCAGCAAGATCAATGGTGGAAGCCTCAGAACAGGTTCAGGAGATGGTCGAACAAGTTGGCAAACAGACAAATTCCGTCGATAAGATCAACCATTCTGTTAAGACATTGACAGATCTTGCAGATGAACTGGACAAGGAAATTCAGAAATTTAATATATAAGTCTATCATTGATGTATTGAATAAAGAAAAAGGCAATTTTTAACAGCCTTTTTCTTTTTGCCGTTTCTTTATGTTAAAATGTTAATACAGACAAATCGGGAGAGGTGAGGTTTAATGAAGATATCTCAAAAACTGGTTTTGGGATTTACTTCGATTGTGGTTCTGCTGGTACTGGTCCTGTCGCTTTCAGCACTTTCGAGTAATGAGATTGAAGACCAGGGAAGAACAATATTGGAGCAGGTGGATGTCTCAGAAAGCGAATTTGTTGAGTTCAGAAAATTAAACACGCTTGAAGAGTCCATCAAAGTGATGATACAGGATGTCCTGAGTCTTGGCTATGTTTCCGACCGGGAAAATCAGAATTCACTCTATGAGGCATTTGAAGAAGATCTGGCAACCTTACGAAAAAACGCAAAAGAAGCTTCGGTGAATGAAGATATAAAAGAGGATTTAACGGGAATTGAGAATGCAGTTGAAGAGGTCTTTTCTCATAAAGAAGATGAGTTGACTTATGAAGAAAAGCTGCAAAAAGGACAGGAACGATCAAAAGAGATTCACAAAGCCCTTGAGGCAAAAAGCAGTGAAATAGAGTCAATGAAACAGGTGCAGCAGGAAAAAATCGATCGTTTCAGCGAAACCTTTGAATCTTTGAAAAAGGAATATGAGGAATTGAGACAACCAACCGAAGAGGAAAAAGAAGAAGTCAACGCAGCGATAAGAGAGAAGACCAATCTGGAAGCGCTTGGACTCTTTGAAATTGAAGAAGTCTGGGATCCGGCAGTGTTGGACATAACAGTAAAGGAATTCTCGGATATCATATTCCGAACCAGGGAAATCTTCATCACCCCCGAAAAGAGTGCGGATTATTTAAAGGAAATAGAAGAGATAAGCGATAAGATCATCAGCAACATCGAGTTTCAGGTTAAATTCGGCTCTTCCGTATATGATGCCGTCTCTTCACAAGTCATAACCCTTTCTCTTCAAGAATATATCGAGAGACTAAAATCCCTGATTCAGATCATGAAAGAGGAACTCAGTCTTAACGCTGAAATGAGTAAGCTGCAGCAGGAGACCGAACAGGCCAAACAGAATATTGATCAATCAAGACAGGCAGCCTTCGAGATCATTACCGGAACAATAGAGGAGACAACGGAAAAGGTTGAGTCCATCATCGATCAAAAGGCCGTCCGTCAGACAGAGTCTTTTCAGAATAGTTTTAAACTGATAAAAGAGAAGAGCAATAGCAGTGTGACTTCGATTAACGATAATAATTTCAGGATATTGATTATTATATCGATTTCGATTGGGCTCAGCATCCTGATTGGTTTGATCGTCTTTTACAGTATTCGAAAGCCGATTAACCGGTTACTTGAGAAGACTTCTGCCTTACGCGAGCTCGATTTCAAGGTGGCCTTTGAAGACAAGAAGAAAAAGGATGAGCTCGGTCAACTTGAAGAAGCCCTTAAGGGGATTGTAGCCAGCGTCAGAGAAACACTCTTAAACGTTGTGAATGCGATCAGCAGTGTGGATGATTCTTCCTCCGAGCTCGAGACAATAACAACAGAATCAGAAGATGCCTTCAGAGAATTGAAAGAGCAGGCCAATAACACAGAACAGAATGTTCAGGATACTTCAGCCGCTATTGAGGAAGTCAGCTCTGGAATCGAAGAAGTGGCCTCATCCGCCAGGAATATCACCGACATATCCAACGAGCTGAACGAAAAGGCGAAAAGCACTTCTGATGCTGCCAAAAGCGGTGAGGAGGAACTTGAAAAGGTGGCCGTTATTGTCCGGGATGCAGAGACCCAGGCCGATGAAACCTCACAGGTGGTGGAAAAACTACAGGAACAGGCCAAGAATGTCGGAGAGATTGTCAAGACGATATCGGGGATATCCGAGCAAACAAATCTCCTGGCTTTAAATGCAGCCATTGAAGCGGCCAGAGCCGGAGAAGCCGGCAAAGGCTTTGCCGTTGTGGCGGATGAAATCAGAAAACTCGCCGAGGAATCTCAGAAATCAACCGAGGATATATCGGGAATGCTGAAAGAGATCGGCTCGGGGGTATCGGATGTTAATACAGCTTCCACCAAGACAGTGGACATTGTAAAAGACATGAATACCAGAGCACAGAGCGCACTTGATCAGTTCCACACCATCCTCGAAAGCCTGAGTGAAGTGACAGATGCGGTTCATAACCTGAACAGCACGTCCGAGGAACAGAGTGCTGCAGCGGATGAGATAGCCGGGGCAACCGATCAGTCGGCACAGTCCATGGTTGAGGCCTCAGAACAGGTTCAGAAGATGGTTGAAATGGTTGATCAACAGGTCAATTCAGTGGAAAAATTGAAAGAATCGTCTGAAAGATTGACATCATTAACCAGCGAATTGGAAGAGGGTATCAGCAAGTTTACTATATAAGAGGGTTATACAGCTAAAAACTGCTTCAGAAAAGACTGCAGACATAACGTCCGCAGTCTTTTGTTTTATTGGAAAACCACCCGTTATTAAAAATCCAAAATATGCTATAATTTCATCACCGTCAACTAAATTCGTCAGCAAACGGAGGTTTTTAAGAAAAGCATGTTTATCGTATTGTTTTTGATTTTTCTCGTTACAACCGTGATCCTATTTTTCAAATACCGTGAAACCCTGACGCACCTGAGGGAAAGTGAAGAACATGAAACCGAGTTAAAGAGGCTCATTTCCAGGGTGGATGAACTCAGTGTACAGTACAATGAAACAGAGATGGAAAACGAAAGACTTGTAAAATCTGTCGAACTTTACGAAAGTGTCTTACAGGCCGCCTCAAGGCTCATTGAGATGGCTTCGCAGTTTGATTCTGATAAATCATTTTTATGTAAACTGCTGGATGAAGCGGTTGAGTTGATCCCCGAAGCCGACTACGGAAGTGTGGCCATTGTCGATAATCAAAACTGGGAATACGTCCATACCGTTGGCCATAATAAAGAGAAATTAGCATCTTTGCCTTTGAAGAAGGAGCACTTTATTGATCCGAGGAATTCGACGGATACCATGTACTTTGATTCCAATGTTTTTGTCATTGACAACGTTGAAAAGCAGAATCCCAACATGCCAGAGGAACTCTTTGACAAGTTCTTAAACGCAACAAAGAGAACCAAGCAAACGGCTATCATGGAGATTGACATCGGTAACGATGTTGCCGGAACCATTTCACTGGATATCTCACGCGGTTCGGAAAAGACTTTTTCAAACGAATCGTTGAAGATGTTCGGGGCATTGGGTAATATCGCATCAACCTTTATCGCCTTCCAGCGTTTGAACAAGATACAGGAGGAATTCCAAAAGGAGATCGTCCTCTCCATTATCAGAATGATGGAGATCCATGATGAATATACACGAGGGCATTCTGAAATGGTTGCGAACCTGTCGATGCGGATAGCTGAAAAAATGGGATATGAAAAAGAAGAGGCAAAGGAAGTTTACTGGGCCGGTCTGGTGCATGATATCGGAAAGATACTCGTACCGGCGAGTATTCTGAACAAACCGGCCAAACTCTCAAATGATGAGTATGCCATCATCAAAAAGCATCCCTCCTGGGGTTATGAGGTCCTGAGCCAGTCAAGATTTCTTGAAAAGATAGCAAAAGTGGTTCGTCATCATCATGAGAGAACCGACGGATCGGGATATCCGGATGGAATCGTCGGGAACGATATACCCGAAATCTCCAGGATACTGAGTGTGGCTGATACATGGGATGCAATGACACGAGACAGGGCATACCGAAAGGCACTTGACCGGGAAACAGCCTTATATGAACTTGAGAAAAACAAAGATAAACAGTTTGACAAAAGAGTCGTTGATGCCTTTATGGAACTTTCGAACTAACAGCGAGATGATTCAGATCACCTTCTTTTAATTTAAAGGAAAGGCAGTTGAAAACATTGAATATTCTGATAGCGGATGATTCGGTATTGATGAGGAGAAACCTTAAAAACATATTAAAACAGGCCGGGTACAATGTTGTTGCAGAAGCGGCAAATGGAAAAGAAGCCGTTGAGCTCTACAGACAACACAGGCCTGATCTTGTGACAATGGACATCACGATGCCTGTCATGACCGGCATACACGCCGTCAAGGACATCATTGCTGAATACCCCGCGGCTAATATCATCATGATATCAGCGCTTGATCAGAAGCACATGGTCTTTAAGGCACTCGAATGCGGGGCGAAACACTATATCATCAAGCCATTTAAAGTCTCGGCCGTTCTCAAAGCGATACAGCATGTTTTAGAATCTGAGGAAGAGCCTTCCGCCGGGGATTGCGGGGACGGTAATCAAGGCGAATCACGGGGCGAAGCGGAAACACAGGAGAAAGAACCCGTTTCAACTCCCCCCTACAAGGTTTCGAATAAGGACGGGGTCTTTTTGATCGATATCCTGTCGAGCCTGGACAATCAGCACTATTTACAATTGGAAGGGACGATACAGGGACTTCTCTCCATCCCCGGGGTCAGGATTTCCTTTGACTTAAGCTCTTCGCCATATCCCGAAGAGATGTCGTTTACCATCAAACCGCTTGTGGACAAAATAAAACGCTCGGGTGGCACGGTAAAGGTGTTAAAATAACATCAAGAGACCAATCATTTTTCTATCACAAAGAAACCGAGCGTTCCCTTATCGGTCTTGATCCGGCAGCTGTAGTTCTTTTTGTCAGGATAGTTTATTGCCCCTTTACTACAGTTCAGAGAAACCGGCGAACTGATTGAGACAACAGCCGAGGCCTTCGAAACGTCTCTCATGGCGTTTCCCACGAAGATATTGCAAGTCTCAGAAACACCGTCAATCATATCATCCTGTGAGATCCTTTCAGTGGTCTCTTTCATCAGGAGTTTGGCAGCTAAAAATCTTGCCAGATTATTATCCGATGACAGAAGAGTTGTTGCGTAAACAGCACCGCTTAGCCTTATAAAACTGCTGAATTTCTTCAAACTGATCCGGTCATAGGAAGAATCTTCTTCAATCTCCAGGATCTTGACATTTAAAGAATCAAAATATTTTTTGGCTTCCTCTTCGATTAACTGTCTGATCTTCTCAAGGGGGATTTCAGGAAGTTCATGTGTTTCTTTTACCGGTAATTGTATCCGAAAGCATGTAAAACGGTCTTTTTCGGTTGTTATGTTAATATCTCCTCCGAACCTTTCCAGTTCATTTTTCAAAGCGGATAGTCCCACGCCTCGACCGGAAATGTCAGTAACCACTTCGCTTGTGGATATCCTGTCCTTAAATATCAGATTGATCTTTTCAAAATCATCCATCTTATCTATCTCTTCAGGTGTTAACCGTTTTAATTCAACGGCTTTATTGACAACCTGTTCAACGTCAATCCCTTTTCCGTCATCGCAGATGTCCATAAAGATGGTTTTATCTTCGTTTTTGATATTAACCGTGATATTACCATATTCGGATTTCCCCTTTTTAACCCGTTCCTCAGGGCTCTCGATGCCATGGAAAATACTGTTTCTGAAGAGATGCGTAAACGAACGGATCAGTGGTTTATAGAGGTCTTTATCGAGTGTTGCGTCGTCTCCGTTTATTTGAACCGGATTGACCAGTTTATTCGTTTTTTGTGCCAGTCTCTGCGTGTATTTCCTGTAATAACCGATCATATCTTTAAAGGAACGGTATCGAAGCCGTTTCAGGTGAATGAGGAAGTTTCTGCCTTCCTCTCCCATCTCTCCCTCTGCGACGCGGTTTTCGAGATCGAGGATTCTTTCGGGCTCGACAAGCAGTTTTTCATCCGTCTGGAAGAAATCCTCCCCCACGGTTTTCTTGATGATGGTCAGATCGTCCTCTATCCAGTTAAGTGGCGAGAAAGAATCAAAATATCGTTTCAGTTCCATCTGTTCCATACCATTCAAACGTTTTCTGTCTTCTTCAATGATGCTTTCAAATTCATGCAGGGCTCTGACAGAATTGATTGAATCAAAATTAGCAAAATTACCCTTGAAGGTATGCGTGATTCTAAAGATCTCCGAACTCTTCTCCTCGGAACTCAAATGGCTGTTAAGGATTTGGTTGATACCGTTGATAAAGAACTCCCTGTAATCCCGTAAAAGTTCAAGATAATCCTCACGGGACTTGATCACTTTTATGACCATTTTCAGGATATTTCGCTCATGCTCAATCTCATTTTGCAGCTCGATCTTTTCTGAGATATCGCGCATAACAACCATTATCTGTTTTTCTTTTGTTGGCGATTCGATTATTCTGTAATCCAGGCTGATGGTTCGACCGTTCCTGATGATTTCTTCTGGTAGCAATGAGAGATACATCTCAATCTCAAAGTCGTTATCATCTTCATCACGGGCTCCCCGAAGTATCTTGGGAAAGATCTTGTCGAGGAATTCTTTTATTTCCACATCCCCGTCGGCAATCAGGGCGGAGAATGACCTGCCGGTGATACTGCCGTTAAAGATACGTTCGCATTCTTTACTGTATTCGGGATCGATCAACAGGTCTTTTGAAAAGGTTAGAAACCCCTCATCCGTATTATCCAGTAATGTTCTGAGAGAGGCGGTTATATCGTTTAGCCTTGTGGTCCTTTCCACGACTTTTCTGTCCAGTTCCCTGTAGGAGCTCTCAAGTTCCTCGTTCATGGCTGTCAGTTCCTCATAGGAGGCATATAACTCGTTCGATGTGTTTTGAAGCTCTTTATAAGTCTTTTGGAAGTCCCTGACCATGACAATGCCAAAACTGATAATGATGGCAAGAGACGAGCTTGCGTATATGGGAAGAGGAACGAATTCGCCGGATACCGGGGCGACCAGAAGATAAATGGAGGTGGCACTCAGGATGGTGACGGGAAAGACGAACTCATAGGACTTTTTGTTAAATGAGATAAAGATCATGGCCGCTAAGTTCATATAATTAATCACATATTGGGCGACATCAAGCCCCAGATAGATGAGAAAACAAGCGATGATATTGGGAATCAGGAGTTTTTTGGAAAGATTGAGTCTCTTTTTGTCGTAATAGGCCTCAATACCAATCAAGAGCATGAGATTGAAGAGTACAAAGGCGATTGATTTCAAAGCGGTCAGAAAAAAATCAAAACGTGTTGAGAAGATCCTTTCAGCTGTATACAGAACGCATCCGAAGGAGTTGAAAAGCGTTGCTATCCCGATCGCAATATAGGTGATCTTCTTTTCCTGAACATGTTTTGACAGGAGTATGAGGATCACCGAGAGCAGTACCCCCATACCGAAGGCAATCAGGTAGATATCCTTGCCGAGAAAAGCCAGGATATCCATACTCGGCTTAATCCTTTCCATTGAACCAAGGTATGGCGGGGAATAAACGAGCAGCCGATCGCGTGATTGATAGTTGACGATCAGGCTGTTCTCCTCTTTGATCTCAGCCGGGTCTATCGAAACAATCTTTGAGAGCAGCAACTGATCGGTTTCATTAATATCGGGTGGGAAAGCGACGCTGGCAATCCTTTCACCGTTCAGCAATACATTGACCGAGTTTGCAGAGGCGCCTGGAATAACCATGGAATCCAATGTTATCTCATCTTTGCTGAACTCGGCAAGCATATTGAACTCAACCGGCCCTCTTTCTCTTTTCTCAAAGGGAAAATCGATGGATTCCACATCGTTTGAATCAGGAGAGATCCATTTCAGATCAAGTTTGCTCCGCGAAAAGGTTGGAGCGGAGAATATAAAAAAAAATGCCATCCAAATGACTGCAAAGATGATGATGGCATAGAGGGCTCTCATCAGTTTAGCATTGTTCAAATCCGATCACCCGTTTGTGGCAACAGCATAATGGGGCTACTTTCCCTCAATCGAAAGATTTGAAATACCAGAATTCAGACTAAGTCTTAAATCAGGAGAAACGGCGTTTTGTCCTATTTGATCATCAATGGTTGTTTTCTTGATACCCGAATCATTCTCAACATTAATTGAGGCTTGTTCAGGAATAATGAAGTCAAGATTATCAATGGCGGAATCGGAGATAAAATGCATCGGTCGTTTGAAACGATTCACCGTCATATTCATATTCAGCATTGCCGTGTTAATATCAATGATAGAAAAGGGATTCTCTTCAAGCAGGAAATCTGCTTTTAGAGCAGCGGTATCTACCAGTAATTCAAAATTGACATCCTCAGGTACCTTCAGGCGGATTCTCTTTCTTGTTTTTCGGAAAGTGTAAAACCGGTAATCCATTTCATTGCTAATGGTAATCCGATCACCGCTGGAAATGATCTCGATATCGTTTTCATTCGAATGATATGATCCCCTGATCTCTGAGGTCAGTGTCTTGTCCGTTTCGACATTCAGGTCAATCTTGGGGAAATTTAACTTAATGATCATCTCTCTGTTTGGATCCTGTATCCCAATACGAATCGGGAACTCCTGATAATCATCCTCGTCGAAAAGGCCAAAGGGATAGAAGATCAAAGCCAGGGCAAAGATAACAATAAAAATCATACTGACATATCTCAGCCAGCGTAACCCCTTGATGTTTGAGAGGATGGAAATCCCAATGATAATCAGGATGAACGGCCAGAGATAGAATAGATTCTCGATCATTGTCCCGAAGATCGATATATCGTACAATCCCATGACAATGAGAACACCGATTAGAAGAAATATGACTCCGAAAAAGAGTCTCATTTGTTCTCATCCCTGAAGAATTTATAAAGGATTGCCGAACCGGCGATAATGAGGAAGATCCCGAAGACGATGCTCCACGAGATGTTCCAGGTAAAAGCACGGTTCAGTAGAAAGGCAACACCAACGAAGAGAATCCCGACCCCGATGACCAACTTGCTCTTTTTCTCCTGTTCATGGCTACGAGACCTTTTTTCTCTCTGTTCATAGGTGCTGTTCTTTTCGTTGAACTCTGTTTTCACGTATTCTTCATCCGCTTCATGTACTTCTTCTTTATAGTCCTCGTCTGTGCTGTCTTTGACACGATCTTCTTCTTCGTTAAAGACATTCTCTTTCTTCCTTAAAGGTTCTTCAGGCATGATGATCCAGGCAACAATATAGAGTAAAACACCTGCTCCGGCCAGGAAAAAGGTAGCCACCCAGAAGAGTCTGATAATAACGGGATCTATGTCAAAATATTTAGCAAATCCGCCACAAACCCCAGCCACAATCTTATCTGTTCGAGAACGGTACAATCTCTTTTCAGGCATACAAACCACTCCTTTTACTTTAAAATGAAACCATCCGGTAATAACTCAGATAGCATGTATTCTTTCGTCTTTTTTTCTTTATTGACAAGGATAACCCTCATATCACCGAATTCCCAGAGAAACTGCCGGCAGGCCCCGCAAGGGGTTGAAGGCTCATCTGAATCAGTTGCCACGACGATCATGTCAAATTCTTTTTCCCCCTCACTGACAGCCTTTACACAGGCCACCCGTTCAGCGCAGATACTTAAACCGTATGATGAATTTTCGACATTAACCCCGGTGAAAACCTTTCCGCTCTTACTCAAAAGCGCTGCACCAACAGCAAATCCTGAAAAAGGGGCATATGCTTTATTTAACTGTTCCAATGCTGAATCGATCAATTCCTCTTGATTAATCTTCTTTTTCACGTTCCTCTATTGCCTCCTTTATCTTGTCGTCTATCGCTTTTTCCGTAGGCTCTTGGGAAACATCATAAAGGTTCGTTTCTGTGGAGACTACAACCATCTTGATCTTCTCAATCCGTGTTTTGCTCGAAGCAAGAATCCGGAAATAAAAGCCGTTTATCTTGATTTCCTCTCCAACCTTCGGCACCCGTTCGAAGATCTCAAGCAGATATCCTCCAATTGATTCAAAGTCTGTGTCGGGAAACTCCACATCGAGTTCTCGTTCAATATCATTTAACGGGACTTTAGAATCGATGATATAGGCATTTGGGCCGATCATATCAATACCGACCACTTCCCCCTCATCGAATTCGTCCATTATCTCGCCCATTACTTCCTCTATGATGTCCTCGATGGTGACAAGTCCTTCCGTACCGCCGTATTCATCAACAACGATGGCCATGTGCACCATATTATCCTTAAACTCCTGCAGCAGTATATCAATCTTCTTGGTTTCAGGAACAAAATACGGGATTCTGGCGATATCCTTTACCGACACTTTTTCCAGGGTCTCGATACCCCTTTGATCAATGACTTTGATAATATCTTTTGCATAAAGAACGCCTATGACATTATCCACGCTCTCGTGATAGACGGGGAATCTTGAATACCCCTCATCGCTGACGTATCTTAGCGCCTCTTTGAGGCTGATTGATTCATCAAAAGCGATCATATCCACCCTTGGAATCATAATCTCCTTAACGTTTGTTTCCTTTAGTTCAAGCGCCCTTGTCAGCATCCTGCCTTCCTCTAACTCAATCGCCCCTTCCTGTGCGCCCACCTGCATGGCATAGACGATCTCATCTTCGGTTATAAACGGGGCATCCTTAACCACATGACCGCCGATGAGTCTGATAAAGACATTGCTGATACTGATGAGCAGCCAGATAATCGGCGTCAGGACAAGGCTCAAAAAGGTGAGGATCCTGATGACCATGTGAAAGAGCTTTTCCGAGTTCTGAGTGGCGTACACCTTCGGTGTGATTTCTCCGAAGATAAGAATCAGCATGGTCATAACACCCGTCGCAAGCGCTGCTGCATTACCTGTATCTCCGGGAAAGAGATTGAGTGTGATCAGCGTTGCCAATGATGAAGCGAGAATATTGACAAAATTGTTAAAGACCAGAATCGTGGTCAGGATCTTGTTCGGTTCATGTAAAGCCTTTTCAACGACCTTCTTTTTCTCCTTGCTGGTTGCCTTTTCGCCAAGCTCTTTCAAACGGAGCTTACTCATGGATGTTAATGCTGTCTCTGAAGAAGAGAACAACCCGGATAAAAACAACAGAAAAACTAAAAAAACAGACTGCCAGATCAATGATTCCATACCTCCAGGTTCAGGTTCCACTTATTTACCACCATCCTATTTTTGAAACAGATATATTCTGATTAATAATGATACTGTTCACCCTTGATGATCTTCATGGCTCTGTAAATCTGTTCGTATAATATCAACAAAGCCATCTCATGAGTAAATGTCATTCGGGATAACGAGATGGTCTTATCTGATTTATTGATAACACTTTTATGAAAACCGGTATACCCCCCGACACAGAACAAGAGTTTCTTCGAATATACCCTTGCCTCCTCTATAACGGACGAAAAGGCCTCTGAGCTGTACATCTTACCATGCTCATCAAGGAGTATCAGGGCTTCCGCTTCCTTTTTTTTCTTGAACAGTTCATCAGATTCTTTCTTCTGAATCTCTTCTTTGCTCATTTTGTTAATATCGCCGCCACTACTGAGACCTACAAGGCTTAAATTAGTATACGGTTTGAGCCATTCATGATAGCGCCTGATACCGGTTTTGGCAAATTTCGTTTTTAAAGATCCGAAATAAAATATCCTCACGGGAAAATTATATCACAAAGGCCTGAGAATCTGAAAGTGATGATATAATAGTGTCAATTTGAAAGAGGAAGGGGGAATGAACATTTTAAACGAAGATGATGTTGTAAGGCTCAAAAAGTTCGAGGACTTGATTGGTATCCAATTTGACAGCACTGAACGCCTCTTCAAGGCATTGTGCCACACATCCTATGTCAATGAGAGCGACCGTTTTGAGAACAAGGACAGTATCTATTCCAACGAGAGGCTGGAGTTTCTGGGGGATTCAGTGGTGGGATTGGTCATCGTTGAAAAGCTCTTCAAGGCCTATCCCGAAAACCACGAGGGGGAACTGGCAAGGGCAAAGGCCGTACTGGCAAGTGAGGCCCTTCTGGCTAAACTGGCCAGAAAGATTGAACTCGGTCAGTACATGTATCTGGGTCATGGAGAAGTACTTTCCGGTGCAAGAGACCGTGAATCCCTTTTGGCGGATGGATTTGAAGCCCTCTGTGGAGCAATATATCTTGACAGGGGTTTCGAAGTTGTGGAGAAATTCATCCTCGAAAAGATCAATGAATACATTAACGTGGTGATGAAGGATTCACTTCTTATGGATTACAAGACAAAGTTGCAGGAGATGACACAATCCGAGAAGAAAGAGCTGCCGGAGTACAGACTCATTGAAGAAAAAGGGCCTTCCCATAATCCGGAGTTTGTCTTTGAAATAATACTAAGCGGACGACGATACGGGCTTGGCAGAGGAAAAAGCAAAAAAGAGGCTGAGCAGATGGCGGCAAAGCATGCCATAAAGGAGTTGATGGCTGAAAAAGGTCTATGAAAAAAGAAAAATTATTTATCATACCGGTCTTTCTCCCATGGGCGGGGTGTAAAAGCCGCTGTATATACTGCAACGAAACAGCGCTTACCGGTTTGGAATGCTTTAAACCCGATGATTATAATGAAGAGGCGCTTGACCGGCAGGTTGAAAGCTATCTGTCTTATTCAAAAGATCCGAAAACCGTACAGATTGCCTTTTTCGGCGGGACTTTTTCGAATCTCGAAAAAGAGATACAGACCAGATATCTAAAATGGGCAACGAAATGGATAACAAAGGGGAGCGTGGATTCTATAAGGCTCTCGACGGGGCCTGTAGGACTGGATAATGAAACACTTCAGCTTTACAAGGCCACAAAATGCCGCTCAATAGAGATCGGGGTTCAGTCTTTTGATGACGATGTCTTGAAACACAATAACAGAGCGCACGATGCAAAAGCCGCTGAGTCAGCCGTCAGAAAATTGATAGATCACGGATTTGAAGTTGGCATTCATTTAATGACCGGACTGTATCGATCAAACGACACCGGGGATCTTGATAGTTTAAAAAGGGCAGTTGCTCTAAAGCCCGATACCATCCGGGTTCATCCCACCCTTGTGTTGACAAACACACCACTTGAAATCCTCTACAGAAACGGGGGATACATCCCGCTGACACTACGGGATGCGGTTGAGCAGATGGGAGTGATGAAACGGTTCGTTGAATCAAGAGGGATCCGTTTAAACCGGGTCGGCCTTTTTATACCCTCCGGATTGGAGAAAAACATAGTTGCCGGACCTTATACACCCTCTTTCGGGGATATGGTAAAGACAATGGAACTGGTATACAGTATAAAGGATCAGATTGAAGAAGCGGGACAGGTTGTGATCACAAAGCCTCAACAGGACCGTCTGAAAGGATACAGAGGGTTCTTTCAACCCTACCTGACACCACTTTATGAAAAGAAGCAGATCGCTATACGGGAGTGTGTGAAAAAATGAACAGAAAAAAAGCCACCAGTCTAATCGGCTTAACGTTACTTATACTCACATCAACGGTTTTTTGTTCAACGGCCGGGGATTTTCTCAAGACGATTTTTGAACAGTATCCGGATGCGGTTGCGGCTGAATTGAAATGGCAGAGTGCAAAAGAAAACTACAATGCCGAGCTCCTGAAATCGAATTCAAAACTTGAGATCATGATGGCCGACCTTGAGAGACTGCAGGCAAAGAAGGCCTTCTTTGACAAGAAGTGGGAGATTGTGAATGAAGTCTTCGGTATCTTATTTGAATTAAAGAAGACCGGGATCGAAAAGAACATTGCAGATATCGAGTACAAGATGTATCAGGAAGACCTGAATAACAAGAAAAAAGCTCTTGACTACGGCGGTGTTTCGGAACTCGATGTTGCTCTTGCCGGGATAGAAGCTGAAAAGAGCAAGGCGAAACTGGACTATTACAAACAGATAGAGTCCGAGATGGAAGAATACATCAAAGAAACGCTCTTTGTTTCGGAAGTACCCGAGCTGAGAATCAGGATTGAAGAATTACAGCCCATTTCAGCTGAAGAGATCAATCTCATTAAAGAGGACAATCTCAACCGAAAGATCGAGAACCTTCAGATGCAGATAGAAGACACAAAATACAGACTGGCACAGACGGGAATGACCAACAAGTATCTGGCCAATGTCAACAAGCGGTCGTCAAAAATCCACGAGTTGAGAGAAGAGGCCGAGGTTAAATACCTGTTCTATGAGCTGAACCTCGCTTTTGAAAAGGTGACCCTGTCCGTATCAGAATACAACGCGGCCACCGAAAAGAAAGAGTTGTACATGGAAAAGCTCGAAAAGCTCCAAAAGGCTGAAAAAGAAGGATATATCACCACATATGATTATTATCAGGGTGTGCTGGACATCTACGAGTATGACAGGTCGGCCTGGAAGGCTGAGTATGATCTCTTTATCAATCTTCTGTCATTTTTACAGGCCAAAGGGGAGAACCCGGAGGAGGTCCTGGCCGGCTACTTTATCAAACCCGGAGAATAAACCCCGGGTTTTATCGGGGGGACATAATGGATAAACGGACTTTCAGAGACGGAAAAAGAATCATTGAGACACTGATCGATACTTTGAATCCAGTCGAAATCGTCAAACAGGCGGTTCTTGAAGAGCGTTGTCAGAAAGAGATCTCACTTTTCGCTATCGGCAAGGCCTCCTGGGAAATGGCATACGGAGCCTATCAGGCACTTGGAGACAAAATTAAAAACGGGATTGTCATCACCAAATACGATCATTCAAAAGGGCCTATCGGCAATGTCAAAATATCCGAGGCCGGCCATCCGGTTCCCGATCAAAACGGCCTGAAGGCCTCAAAGGAAGCACTTGAACGGTTTTCCGGTCTGGGAAAAGAGGATATCCTCCTCTTCCTTATCTCAGGTGGTGGGTCAGCCCTGTTTGAGGTGCCCTTTAACGGCGTAACCCTTGAGATAATACAGGACGTCACAGAGAACCTTTTAAGATCAGGGGCGGACATTAACACCATTAATGCAGTTCGAAAAAGGCTTTCCGCTGTCAAGGGAGGACAATTTGCAGAAGCTGTTTCTCCTGCCCGTATCAAGGCCTATGTGATATCAGACGTTATCGGAAACAAGATGGGCAGTATCGCCTCCGGTCCGGTGACACCACCGGAGGAAGACAGACAGGAAGTCATGAGCATTGTCCGAAAATACGACCTCAACAAACAACTCAACAACCGGATTCTCAATCGTGAAATGCCATCCGAAATCTCAAATGTTGAATACAGAATACTCGACAGCATTGAAATGGCTTGTGCAAATGCGGCGAAGATCGCTGAAAAGATGGGATACAGCCCTTATGTTCTAACCACCCGCCTGGAATGTGAAGCGGCAGAGGCCGGTCGATTTATAGCAGAGATAGCGCAGGAACTGAGCAACCAAAAAAAGAAATCCCAGACACCCTTTCAAAAACCCTGCGCCCTGATCTTCGGGGGAGAGACCGTTGTAACCGTCAAAGGTAAAGGCCTGGGAGGCCGGAATCAGGAGCTGGCCCTATCGGTCGCACTGGAGCTTGACGGTGAAGAGTCTGATACAACGCTCCTCTCCTTCGGCACCGACGGCACCGACGGCCCCACAGATGCCGCAGGGGGTATCGTTACCGGTACAACTGCATCCGAGATAAGAAAAGCCGGTATTTCACCACGGGAGGCCCTTGAAAACAACGATTCTTATCATGCGCTTGATGCTGCCAATTCCCTAATCAAAACGGGACCAACGGGAACGAATGTCAACGATATTATCATGGCGTTGTTTTGTTGAAAGTCTTCCACATGTGATAAGCAACCTTTTTCAAACTAGCTCTCCTGAAGATAGTAGTGACCTCTGTCGGGGCGGAAAGTGAAGACCTTGCAGCCGTGTGGTTCATAATCCCTGTACTTGTCATTGGAAACAATATGATACTTCTTTTCAATGGCTATCTTCAGAACAAGTTCATCGGCGGGAGAATGAAAGATGACATTCTGATTGCCCTTGAAATTGGCTCTCCAGAAATCACGGGACTTTTTAACGATGTAATCGGCATTTGCGTCAAAGACAAAGATCACCGGGAAATACAGATTTGAATGGATTCCCAAGGCATTCATCAAGTCCTTGAGTCTGATCGGATCTGCCTTCACCAGACCCGAAAGCATGATATTGCTGGCATCAACCACCATTCCCCTGTAAGGGGATGATGTCACCACCCTCCTGATATAGGGATGGACTCTGTTCCGCTTCAATCTCTCAATCAGAGAATACTTCTGCTGGTCCTCCAGGGAGTCAAAAAAGTCCCTTAACCACTTGACCTCCATTCTCTTTAACTGATACAGATTCAGTTTCTTAACCTCGGAAAGAAACTCCCCGATAATCTTTAAATCTTCAGAATCGACAAGTCCCCCTTCACCTGTTCTCCTTTCTGATGAACTGTCAAACGTCATAAAGGCAGCGGTCAGCTCCATCGGTGTCTTAAAGATATCGACCAGGTCACTTTTCCTGTATCTTGACAGAAAATCCCGGTTGAACTTGAGATAATCGCTATTATAGGGATCAATATTCCAGTTTTTGAGGGCAAAGTCTTTCAGGGAGTTCAGCGGATAGAAAAAGAAGCGGGGGGCTGTAAAAAAAAGAAGCGGGGAGAGAGCCCAACCATCAATATCGAGGATGTCCGATACCTCATTAAACCTCTTCTGAAACTTCTTATCACCGAACAACAATTCGTCGACAGCAATCACGATACTCATCTGATCAAGTCCGGATAGTTTTTTTGCCAAATTTGTATCGCATTTCCTCATGATGTTTCTTAATGTTCTGTCAGGGAGTGTTTTTAACTTTTCCCGGGCCAAAGAATTGCGAATATATTTTGATCGCGCTCGTAGATCCTTCAGTTTTTTGAGGTATTCCGCATCATAAGCAACATCTTTAATTCTCTTAATCTTCAATTAAAAAACCACTTTCCTCAGCCCGCCATGAAAGAATACCATATCGGAAAACTGAACAGGAAAAGAAAAGTGGAGTAAACAACAACAGCGCTTGCAAAATCCTTTTCCTCCTCTTTAGATCCGTTTTCTTTCTCTGACACTCCCTGGGCAAGGATGGCGGTATTGACAGCTGTCGGCATAGCCAGTTCCAGCACGAAAACCTTGTAAACGAGCCCCTGCATGCCGAGCATCTTTCCGACAAACACGGCCAGTACAGGCGGGATCAACAGTTTTGAAAAAGAGGCGGAAAAGATTCTTTTCAGATTGCCCGGTTTCAATTTGAATTTGGAGAGATTAACACCGACCACCAGTAAAATAACCGGGATTGCACTGTCCTTCAACATCTGAACATAGTTCATGATCGAACCGGGGAGGTCCCTTGTCAACTTGAACCCGAGCAGACCAAGTATCCATCCGGCTGCCAGGGCATAAATCCAGGGGACGCTGGCCATATGTCTTGCGGCATTCTTCAGAAACCGGACCTTCCCCTCCCGGTTCTCTTTGCCACCCGTCAGCATTAATACCCCGACAGTCGGCAGAAGGATCATGTTGGCACTGGCCATGATGACGGCAAGTGGGATTGCCCGGGGACCCACCGAGTATTCCAAAACCGGATAACCGATGTAGCCCGTGTTCGCAAAGATACTGGTGTAAGCCCACATCTTAAATGATCTGCCGGTTATTTTACCGATGATCCAGTATAGAATGATGATGATCAATATGATAATGATGGTTCCGAGAAAATAACGCCAGATATGATCGAGTTTTGGAAGATGCTCGTTGACATAGGTCAAGATCAGGATGGATCCGAAGAGCCAGAAGGCAAGCGTTGAAAGCATCTCTGCCTTTTTCTTGAATATCTTTCCGAAGGCGTATCCGGTCAGAAATATGAGGAAGACCGGAAAGACCGATGTGAATGAATGGGCAATGAGATCGAACCACTTTTCCATAACGCTATTTCCCCTCTCTTTTCAGCATCTGTCGAATATGATAAATGACATTGGCCAGATCAGCCGGGTTGATTCCCGGTATCCTTCCGGCTTGACCGACAGATTTTGGTCTGATTCTTTCCAATTTTTGCCTTGCCTCCGTGGCGAGATTCTCGACCCCGGAATAACGAATGTCCCCGGGAATTTTGAAAGACTCCATTTCTTTGAAATGCCTGATTTCTTTCAAAGCTCGTTGTATGTAACCCTCATATTGGATATCAATGTTGACCTGTTCAATCAGCTCAGGATCCTCAATGGGCTCGGGATCCAGCCATCTGATATCTTCATAATTAATCTGTGGACGTTTTATCATTTCGGTAAACTTTTTCGACTCATCGATAGGGGATGTTTCCAACCTTTCCAACAGGCCGTTTAATTCCGGATCCGGTCTGACGGAGGTGTTTGACAGTCGTTTGACGGCCTCTGTTTTATCCTCTTTCAATTGACGGACGCTGTCGAGAAAAGATTGATCAATCAACCCGAAACGGAACCCGTATTCCGCAAGTCTGAGATGTGCGTTGTCGTGTCTGAGTAACAGTCTGTATTCAGCTCTTGAAGTTAATAATCTGTAGGGTTCGTCAGTCCCTTTTGTGACAAGATCATCGATCAGGACACCGATGTAGGATTCATCGCGTCTGGGGACCCACGGTTCCCCTTCATCGAGTTTCTGAACGGCATTTATACCGGCCACAAATCCCTGCGCAGCTGCTTCCTCATAACCGCTTGTTCCGTTGACCTGTCCCGCGAAGAAGAGCCCCTCTATTGCTTTTGTCTCAAGACTGGCGTTCAACTGGTTGGGAATGACGTAATCATATTCAACCGCATAGGCGGGCCGGACAATCTCGCAACTTTCGAGGCCATTGATGGTATGCAGCATGTCCAACTGAGCATCGAAGGGAAGGCTTGTACTGAGTCCGCCCACATAATATTCCTCGTTTTGTCTGGTTTCAGGTTCAATGAAGAGTTGGTGGGAGTCTCTGTTTGAGAATTTGACGACCTTGTCCTCAATCGACGGACAATACCTTGGTCCGGTACTCTCAATCAGTTTTATATCTCCGTAAAGAGGTGAATAGCGGAGATTTTCCCGGATGATCCGGTGCGTCTCGGGATTCGTTCGGGTGATAAAGACGGGCCAGTCCTTACTGAGCGTTTTCGGTTCTGTGAAGAACGAAAATGAAAGCGGTGTATCGGAGCTGTCCTGTCGCTTCATCTTTGAAAAATTGATTGTGTTTTTTCTGATCCTGGCCGGTGTACCTGTTTTAAACCGGCCGGTCTTCAATCCGAGACGCTTGATGGAATCGGAGATCTTGTTGGCGGGAAATTCACCGAGCCTGCCGGCTTCCATAGCCGTTGGCCCGACAAATATCTTGCCACGAATAAATGTCCCGGCTGTTATGATCACGACACGTGAGGTATAGGTTTCTCCAAAATGGGTTCTGACACCGGTGATCCGGCCGTTTTTGGTGAGGATATCCTCGACGAGTGAATATCTCAAAGAGAGATTGTTTTGTTGCATAAGGATCCGGGCCATTCTGTTACTGTAATCGTATTTATCGATCTGAGCCCTGAGAGCTCTGACCGCAGGTCCTTTACTCGTGTTCAGCATTCTAATGTTGATCATGGATTGATCGGCGGTTTTTCCCATCTCCCCGCCGAGGGCATCGAGTTCTCTTATCACGATTCCCTTTGCCGGCCCCCCTAATGAAGGGTTGCAAGGGGCCCAGGCCACGGTGTCGAGATTCAGGTTTAAAAGGAGTGTACGTTTCCCTTTTCTGGCTGAGACAAGCGCCGCTTCTACACCGGCATGACCTGCCCCTACTACTATTACATCATAATCATTCTTGCTTTTTATCAAGTCAAAATTCTTCCTTTCAATTACATGCTGCTATTTTGTGCTCCATTTGAACAGACCGATCGATGCTGCCAGAGTCACACCAAGATAAACGAAAAGATAAACCGATTCATTGATTAGTGAACCAAAGTTTTTACCGGCAATCATGATCTTTCGTAAGACGTCTGTGAGCGCTGTTATCGGTAAGGCTGGAGCAATCATCTGCATGACACCGGGCATTTGTGAAATCGGGAAAAAGACCCCGCCTCCAAGAAACATCAGGAAGACGATCCCGGCCGCAATCCCCATCGATATATCGCTGTTGGGAGAGAGGATTGAGATCAAAAGCCCCATTGACAGATAGGTCAGCATCCCCACCGTTAGCAATAGACCAATCAGCAGCGCAGACCCTTCAAAATGGATGTTCAAAATGTAGATACTCCCGAGAATCAGGGTGGTGGTTTGGACGATCCCCAAAACGGCATAGGCTATAAATTTGCCCATCACATAAGACAACCGGCTTGATGGGCTGATCCTGAATCCATCCAATATTCCCCGGTCTTTTTCCCGGCTCACAGAACCGGTTATACCGATCAGCATAGTCGACAGAATGACAAAAGCCAGGACCCCGGGGGCCATAACATCCGGGTAGTCAAGTGTGTTGTGTTCAATTCCTTCAACCCGTAATTCAGGAACCTTCACATCACGGGAAGGCTTCATCTTTTCATCCAGATCCATCTCAATCATGGCGCCGTATTCAATCTCGCCCAATCCCATTTTAAGGAGTTTGTAGATCGTAACACTCTCAAGAAGAGAAGCGCTGCTTGGAATATAGGAGATATAGGTCTCCTTCCCCTGAAGCATGTTTGCGGTAAAACCTATGGGGATGACAATCAACCCGTCTATCTCCCCTTTATCGAGTGCCCGAAGGGCCTCATCCTTATCCGATATCTTGTAAATATTATCCTGTTTTAAGAAACCCATTAGAAAATCAGCAAGATATCTTCCGAGAAATGTCTTGTCCTCTCCGAGCACCCCGATTGAAATATCATCCATCGCCCGTTCGGTTGGAATAAACATAAGGGATACCGTCAGAAGCAGCAATGGGGTAACGATCAAAATGGTAAAATAGATGGGATTTCGTGTTATATATCTGATTTCTTTCAATAAATGTTGCCAGAATGCAATCAAGTCTATCACCTTATGTTATTCTAAATGTGTTTTTTTACTCAAGTTGTGCGTGTTTATATAGCGCTCTCATTTCTTTCCACTTAGCGCAACCATCAATAGATTATATAATTGTATAAATCCACAGCATATATTTTCTTCTTTGGGAACGTGTATTTTTTGTCTCCGTTGAAGTATATACTGTACTGTGAATCGACGGAGAACCATGGTATCGCGTCTAAATGACTCTCCCCTTTATCGTTACCGGCCTTTAGCTTAAGGCCGATATTCAAATCAGAATACGGTATTCTGAAAATATCGAGAAATGACAGTCCGGAACTGATATGGAGGGCCGGGTTAATCATCGCCTCCGATTCTACTTCTCTCTTTGCGGCAGTTGCCTCGCTGATTCTCAGCGTCGTTCTGAAATCAGCATGGGGAAGCCAGTTGTCTGAGGATTCCCATGATGATGAGTTGATTTTTACAGAATAAAAGGTATCGTTCAGATCGTATTGAACATCCGCCTCAATGTTTCCTTCACCATTGGATCCCATTGAGAAGCCAATATGAAAAAGAGAGTCAAAGGGAAGTAAAAAGTCCTTGACCGATATCGATTCGGCTATAATGGTATTAACCGGGATGCTCTGTGCTTCTGTATCGGCCTCAACTTTGATGGAACCCTCAATTCTATATATCGGATGATAGAAGAATCGAACCAGTTCGTTTTCCAGACCGATGTCAAAGTCAAAATCAAAATACGTCAGGGTTATCTTCAGCTTCTCAGGAGAATAGATCCTGACGCTGGAATCACCGATATTTGACGTATGATCGATCTTGCCGTTCCAAATCACAATCTCTTGAGTGTCTCTGTTGATCAGATAAGGTTCATCGGGGTTCTCGCCGTATTCGATGTGGTATTTCATCCCCTCGTACAACTGCCGATAATCGTCATTGCTCAAATCTGACAGATGAAGATTCAAATCATCTCCTGAATTATCGAAGTTTCGGATCTTTTTAAAGTTGAAGATGTTTTTTTCCAACCCTGGGTTTCTGTCATTGCCGACGATCAGAAAATCCCCCTTCTCAACCGATACACAGAATTCATCAGCGGGGATTGTAACGGTTTCGGTCTCGGGATCACAATCTTTAATCTCATTAATGTTGAAAAAGACCTTGTTGTCCGTGGTTATGAAAAACAGGCGTGACGGATCTTGTCTTTCATTGAGAATGGGATTAAACGACGCGATAGAGTTTTCTGATTTGTTGAAGACAAGGAACATCGCATCCTTTAAATCTCTTCTCTCAACAAACGTTGTTTCGGGCGCCTTCCTCCAGGCGATGTCCCATTCCTCGTCTCCATTCAAATCAATCGATTCTCCCGAAGAAATTGAATATTCCCGGGTCGTTGAAGAAGATTCCGAAGTGAAGTGCTGGAATGTGAAAGAAATCTTCTGATCGGTAATACCGCTGAATGCCATCAAACCGTAAACAGTCTCCGTATTGACGCCACTCTTTGACATGATCCGAATGGCGAGTTTTTTGCTCAGTGAAAAGTGGGAAACTCCCTCGTCACTAACGCTGTAAATCGCCTTTCCCGTCCTGAAAAACCCTCTTTGAATTTCGTTTAAACCGAGTGGATCATTGCCGGGTACCTCACTACTTTCAGTACAGGACACAAAGGTAAAAAGCACACTAATCATTATGGTACATACAGCTAATCTCATCACCAATTTCATTGTAATACCCCCCTCAGGCTACAATAGGCAATTATTATCTGATTTATGATAAAGCCGGACGGCTTTATTCTTACATATTTTGCCTTATCTATTATATCATGAATACATGATTTTTCAGATTGCAGAAGGATCGGCCGTCAAGGCGCACCCCTTTTTCTCCTTTAAATTTATCGGAAATGAATAATCAACAGAATATGCTATTATTGGGTAGATAATACGGGAGGAGGTCGCCATTTAGGCATATCTATGAAAAAAAAGCTTATTGAAACCAATCAAATTTCAGAAATGATTCAAGACGGCTCCACATTGATGATCGGAGGGTTTTTGGGAGACGGGACCCCCGAGATGATCTTAGATGCTATTGTTGAGGCAGGCTGCAGTGACTTGACCGTCATAGGCAACGATACCGGTTTTCCGGGCCGGGGGATCGGGAAATTGATCTCTGCGAAGCTCGTTAAAAAGGTCATGGTGTCTCATATTGGAACCAACCCCGAGACTCAGAAACAGATGATTGATGGAGAACTTGAGGTTGAGCTGGTTCCTCAGGGCACATTGGCGGAACAGGTCCGGGCCGGGGGATTCGGCCTCGGGGGAATCTTAACACCGACCGGTCTGGGGACAACCGTCGAGGATGACAAACAGAGAATAACGGTTAACGGCCGGGAATTCCTGGTTGAAATGGCTGTCAAGGCTGATTTTGCCCTGATCAAGGCAAAAAAGGCGGATTATTTTGGGAATCTTGTCTATAATCTCACAGCCCAGAACTTCAACCCGCTGATGGCTTTAGCTGCCTCAGTGACAATAGCCGAAACCGAAGAACTGGTTCCGGTTGGAGGAATATCACCCAACGAGGTAAGAACCCCTCATACAACAGTGGATTATTTGATTCGAGGTGGTCGCGGATGATAACAGATAAGAAAAAGGCACGGGAAATAATCGCCAGACGGGTGGCACTTGAGCTTAATGACGGGGATTTAGTCAATCTCGGCATCGGTATCCCCACACTGGTGGGAAACTACCTACCGGAGAATATCCATATCTTCTTGCAATCCGAAAACGGCGTCATCGGAATGGGTGGAGCCCCTGAGGAGGGGTACGAAAATCCGGACATGAACAACGCAGGTGGACAACCCTCAACGTTTCTACCCGGTGCTATGGCCTTTGATTCAGCGACATCGTTCGGGTTTATACGCGGGGGTCATCTTGATGCAACTGTTCTCGGTGCACTTGAGGTTGATCAGAGAGGGCACCTTGCAAACTGGATGATACCCGGAAAACTGATTCCCGGAATGGGCGGGGCGATGGATCTTGTTACCGGGGCAAAGCGGGTGATTGTTTCAATGACACATACCAAAAAAGGCGGTAAGTCAAAGATTGTCAACGAATGCAAACTGCCGCTGACCTCAATCAGAAAAGTGGATCTGATCGTCACGGAAGCGGCCTTTATTGAAGTGACAGACGAAGGCCTTCTGCTCAGGGAAATCGGGCCGGAAACAACGGTTGAAGAAGTCCGGCAGATGACAGATGCCCAAATGACGATATCAGATGACCTCAAGACAATGAAATTATAGCTCATGGTGTGCGTGAACGTAACGACGATCTTCATAAACCGGAATTGAAACCTTTTGGTTCAGTTTTTATAGAGGGTCCGGGGTTTGGGGTAAGGGCGTGGAGAAAAAATTGAAAGCATGATATAATAACATGAATGACATTAAAAGGGGGGAACAGGCTTGTTTAAGGATCAAAAGATAGCGGATTTTCTTGAAACACTCTCTTCCGATACACCAACGCCGGGGGGCGGAACAGCAGCTGCCTTAACCGGAGCACTGGCCGCTTCTCTTGTCAGCATGGTGGCCTCTCTTTCCACCGGAAAGAAAAAGTATGAAGGGTATGAGTCCCTTTATGAAGAAACAATTGGAAAGATGAAACAGATGTCGGAAAAGCTGCAGGATGATATGGATAATGATGCCTCGGCCTTCAACGGGGTCATGAAAGCGCTGAAGATGAGTAAAAAGACGCCTGAGGAGAAGAAAGCGCGGAAAGCGGCCCTGCAGAAGAGCATGAAAAAAGCGGCGGATTCACCGTTGAAGATTGCCGAATGTGTGGTCAAAGTATCTGTGTATGCCAAGGAAATGGTGAAGTACGGCAACAAAAATGCCGTATCTGATGCATACTGTGCCCTTGAGTTAAGCAAGGCCTCGTTCAACATGGCAAAGGAGAACATCGATATCAACCTCTCTTCAATAAAGGATAAAGAATACTGTGCAAAGGTTGAGGGAAGAGTTGAGGAATTAAAGACACAGTTGAAGAATACCATGAAAGAGTTAGAGGAATAAGCTCTTGGATTCAGGCTTTGAATTAAAAAAGACGGATCAGCGTTGCCATACAGCCCGTTCAGGTGTGTTGACAACGCCTCACGGGCAGATTGAAACACCGGTGTTCATGCCGGTTGGAACAAGTGCCAGTGTGAAAGGGGTGCTCCCGGACAGACTGGATCAGATAGGTGCTCAGATCATGTTGTCGAACACCTTTCATCTATATCTGCGTCCCGGTCACGAGCGGATCGCCGGTTTTGGTGGGCTCCATGATTATATGAGCTGGGATAAGCCCATCCTGACCGACAGTGGCGGCTTTCAAGTATTCAGCCTCTCCAGGATGAACAAGATATCAGATGACGGTGTTGAGTTCCAATCACCGCTGGATGGCTCCACCCATTTCTTCACACCTGAAAAAACAGCGGATATCCAGGCGGCGCTGGGGTCCGATATCGCCATGGTATTCGATGAATGTGCGCCACCGCAGTCGGACAGGCCGTATATCAGAGAGTCCATCGACAGAACATATGAATGGGCGAAGAGATTTCACCGGTATCACAGTCGCCGGGATCAAATGGTCTTTGGTATTGTTCAGGGAGGCGTTTACCCTGATCTGAGGAAGGAAAGCGCCGCCCAGATCACATCCATCCCCTTTGACGGATATGCCGTCGGGGGGTTGAGTGTCGGGGAGCCCTTTGAAATCTCCATGGAGGTCCTGGCCGAAACCACACCGGAACTGCCGGAAGAAAAACCGCGTTACCTGATGGGGGTCGGAACGCCCGAGATGCTCTTTGGCGGGGTCGAGAGAGGGATTGACATGTTTGACTGTGTCCTTCCCACGAGAAGTGCCAGACACGCCACCCTTTACACTGGCAGCGGTAAATTAAGACTGAAAGCGGCCCGGCACAAGGATTCAAAAGAACCGGTTGAAGAAGTGTGCGACTGCTATACATGCCGGCATTTTTCAAGAGGGTATCTTCATCATTTGTATAAAAGAGGGGAGCTGTCCGCATTAATACTGGGGAGTATCCATAATCTCCGTTTTTTAATGCGGCTGATGGAGAATATCCGGGAATCAATTGCAGAGAATCGTTTTACTGCGTTTAAAGAGGAATTTTTCAGCAACTATCAATAACAAAGCGTTTATTTCCCTTTTGGGGGTGTTTTTTAGTGATTAAGAGACTCATTATTTTGATGGTTATCTTGCTTTTTGTATCAATTACCACTTTTTCAATCGATATCGATTATTGGTCCATGCATGGGTCCTACGGGACGGGCCCGACGGCAAAAGGTATGCTGAGCATCTATACCAACCCTTCTGCCCTTGTTCTACAAAGAAGATGGGAGGCCAACTTCCTTTCGACGGTATGGGAGAATGAGAACGGGAATGCCTACAGACTGTTCGGGGCAAATGTCATACAACCGCTGGAAAACGGATTCGCCGGTTCACTTGATCTGCTTTACGGTGTGATGACAGATCCCGTGGAAGAGGATAGATATGCCTCTTTTGGTTACTCAGCCGCTGGAAGGAAAAACAGACTTGGCTGGGGAGTCAGACTGCTGGCAGGTCGGTTTGACAAAAAAGAGGGGGACGATTCCTTTTTCGGGTCTGCCAATTTCGGATTGCTCTATACACTCGGAACCGGAACCCATATGATGTTGAATGCGAATGCTCCGCAAATTGTAACAAATGATGCAAGTGTCTTTGAAAAAAACAGACCGGAGTCCTTTTGGGCAGGCGGTGGTATCCTTTCTGAAAACGAACAAGCAAGGGCCTATATATCGGGACAGGGTTACCGGGAAAATGAAAACCCGCTTTTTGGTGCCAATTTTGGAGGCGGCTTCAAAATCGGTTTCTTTAACTGGGATGCCTCCGTTTCAATTTCGGATATTGGAAAAGATATCAATATAGAAACGATGAATACCTTTTTAAACGGGATGGTTTCATTTGATTTCGAAGATTTTTCCGTTGCCCTTTCAGGGTCATTACCTGTTTCAGGCGGCGGTATTGATGAAACAAAATACAGCCTAACAGTGAGTGCAAGGTGGTAAAGATGAAAAGAAAAACCATTTTTTCAATTACAGTGATGTTTCTGATAATAGCCTTTTTACCGGGTTGTCTGGGCCCGGGGTTGATTACCGATGTTAGTCCTTCAGGCGGAGATGAGCCGGGACCAACCCCCTCACCCACACCCACCTCCTGGTACATCCAAAATGTCTTTGAGGGTAGATGGAGTTATCAGTTCTACAGTGGTCAAATGCCGGTTCAGTTGTACGAAGTGACCCATAGTGTCTTTAACAACGGTGAGATAACCATGAAGTTCATCGATGGTCAATCGGGCAATATCATGTTCAGAGCCAATGGCACCATCGATATGAAAACGGGTTATTTCCAGGCCTCTGGAGAACTTGCGAAAATTGATGATGTTGACGGTGATATTGAGTTTAACGGCACTTTTGCTACCGACACCATCAATGATTATGTGGCTTATCAGGAGGATTTTTTCTCAGCAACTAATACAGAATCCTATAACTATGAGATAAGGACGATCAGATACAATCAATGAGATTCTGCATCCTCTTAGCCGGTGGAACCGGAACACGGTTTGGCGGCGATAAACCAAAGCAGTATCTTGATCTGGGCGGTTGCATGTTGATCGAGCATTCGATGAAGATCATCAAATCGCTTCCCGGGATTGGCCGGTGTGTGGTTGTAACTCAAGAGGCCGCGAATCCCGAAATTGACTATTTGAAAAACAGATATGACGAGAAATTTATTTATACAACCGGCGGAGAGAGCCGGCAGGAGTCTGTGCTAAAGGGTCTTGAAAGCTTGAAAAAGGAAACTGCCGGAGCAGTGAAAAGCACGGTTCTGATCCACGATTCAGCCAGACCTTTTGCAAAAAAGGTCTTCATGGATGTTTTAAGGGAGCTTGAGAACTCAGAGGCGGTCATTCCCGGTTTGAAACCAAAAGAGACACTTTACAAGATCAAAGACGGAAGAGTGGCCGCAATACCAGAGAGAGATTCACTTTTTTCTGTTCAGACGCCACAGGGTTTTGATTTTGTTTTGATCTATCAGGCCCATCAAGACGCCATCCTTGAGAACAACCTCACTTTTACAGATGACGGGTCACTTGTTTTCAGGTATTCAGAGACAAAAACCGCAATCATCCAGGGGGATCCGGACAACATCAAGATCACCAATCATACGGATCTTTTAATCGCCAAAGAAATTCTGAATAACAGGAAGGGGAGATAAGATGGTTAAAAATTACATCCTTGATACGAATGTACTTTTGCACGATCCGGACTCGCTCGAGGCCTTTGAAGACAACAATGTCATCATCCCGCTGCCCGTTTTGGAAGAGCTGGATTCATTTAAACGGAAACCGGGACAACTGGGGGCAAACTGCCGGGAAGTCGTGAGAAGGCTGGACCAGAAAAGAGCGGAGGGGGATCTCCTGGAGGGAATCACCATGGAAGGCGGAGGGAAACTGAAAGTCCTCGTATATAAAAAGAACAACTTCGAAATCCCGCCCTTTCTGAAGAGAGAATTGAAAGATAACTGGATACTGCTTTATGCCCTTCGGTACGGTGAAGAGGAGAAGGAACTCAAGACCATCCTCGTCACCAAAGACATCAATTTCAGGTTGAAGGCCCAGGCCATAGGCATAGACTCGCAAGATTACTTAAAGGATAAATCACAAATCGAGTCGTACAAGGGCTATATGGATGTAGAGGCTGAAATCCCCGAAAAGATAAAGGACTCCTGGGAAAACAGCAAGGGCATACCGGTCAGTTCGCTGTCGATCAACCGGGAGGATATTATACCAAACCTCTATCTGGAAATAAACGGCCGGTATCTGGGTAAGATTAACGAAGAGACTGACAGGGTCTTACCACTGAACTATGATTACAACTCGAAGTTTTACAGCATCAACCCCTTGAACAGAGAACAACTCTATGCCCTGGATGCCATGATGAATAAAAACATTTCACTGATAACCCTTGTGGGTCCTGCGGGAACCGGAAAGACACTCATCGCAATCGCGGCCGGCCTGAAGATGGTCATGGATGAGAAACGGTATGAAAAGCTCATTGTCTCAAAACCGGTGGTTCCGATGGGAAAGGATATCGGCTATATACCCGGTACGGCAGAAGAGAAGTTGAGACCATGGATACAGCCGATCTATGACAATCTGGAATTCCTGTTCGGGAAGAAGGGGGTCAAGGCTGAAGAGTATCTCAAAAAGAGAAATATCCTCGATGTCGAAGTCCTGAGTTACATAAGGGGGCGGTCGATACCGGATCAGATGATCATCATTGACGAGGCACAGAATCTAACCCCTCACGAGATAAAGACCATCATTACACGTGTCGGCGAAGACAGCAAGATCATCCTGACGGGTGACCCGGAGCAGATCGACCATCCGTATCTGGATGAGATGAGTAACGGACTGATGTACACCGGCTCAAAGTTCTACACTGAAAAGATTGCCGCACATATACACCTGACGAAGGGTGAACGCTCAGCACTGGCATCAATCGGAGCGAGAATTCTTTAGATATTGAAGAGAATATGATATAATCAACCAGGAAAATGGGTGATTAGCTTGGAGGTGCCTATATGGGAAACGAATTTGATCAATATCTAAGT
>CAZVWW010000008.1:0-38087 GCA_964631265.1 uncultured Thermotogaceae bacterium | reverse complement strand
CTTTCAACGTCCGGGGGGATATCAACATGGATGATAAAGCCTTTGCCGTTCGGCCCGTATCCGTTTTTGTCATCTCTGAGTCTTGGGATCTCGCCCATAATCAGGGATAGAAATCTTTGGAGTGTCCAGGGGGGGACGGTCATGTCGAGGTGGATTCCGTCGTTTTTCACTGTTATCGTTGGTTTTTTGGAGGCATAATTGACAAATGTCGTTTTCTCAGAGGCCCATTCTTTTTGGAATGAGGCATCTGTCCTCAACTGCATGGTGGCATCCTGGATGAGGATGACAAGTGAATGCTTGAGCAGTTGCCTTTTAACCACCTTCAGTGCTTCAGAGGCATTCGAACCGCAGTTTGTCGATTGAGTCTCGAGAAAGACCTTCTTTGAATCAAATGTGAAATCTTTTTGTAGAACCTTCAAGAGTATTTCGGCTTCAGACTTGCCTTCCGTTTTGATGTCCGATAGAGCGGGATCGTTTTGGAGGTTTTCAACCAGATAGGTTGTTGAATGCCCATTTCCGCCGCATATCAGGAGTTTATCGGCAATTTGATTCATCATCGCCTGCCCGGCAAGCAACGCGGATTGAGGATCACTGTTTCCCAGCAGAATCATGAGATCAGCTTTTGTTCTTCCATAATGGTCTTTTAACGTGTTGCCATTTAGGGCCGGGACATCACGTTGTGAAAGGAATGATGAAATCCTGTTGATATCGTGAGTTAATTCTTTTACGTTGTACATATTGTACTCTCCATGACTCTTTTAGAGTTTAGTCTGTTCAAGTTATCCTGTCTTGATCCTGAAAAACAGGCCATCGTTGTATTCAATCGTCTCAATCTTTGGACTGGACTTGAGTTTTTCGATGATAGAATCGGGACTGGCTTTTCTCTGTGTGCAGAAGGTTGTGATATCACTTTTCTCCAGCGGGTGTCGTTTGATGATCTCAACAACAGCATTATAGGTGTCCTGTATATCGCTGTGTACTTTACTCTCGGGAAGGGCGGAATCTGCGCCGGGGAAATCTTTTCTGTATTGATTTAGAAGCTCTTTACTGCAAGTTTTCACCCATTTTTCAGCCGGTGGTCGAACCGGGGTGTTGATGAAGACTTTATCGGGGGTCAACGCTTTTATTTTTTGCAGCAGGGCGTCCTTTCTTTCCAGAGGCTTGTTGATGCTGTTTTCAAGACGGAACCCTTCCATGCACATTGTTTCAAGATAGAAATCGCCTTTGTAGCGGCGTCTGAACGTTTTCATTCCCTCAAACATCTGTTCAAAATGGATCGAGCCGTGGGGCCGGTTGATTGTTTTAAAGCTCTCCTCATCCCAGGCGTCGATTGAGGGCATGACGATGTCAAACTGCATTGCATCTTCGGCCACTGCCTGCCTGAAGAACAGTGAACCGTTTGTGATTAAGACGGTCGGTTTGTCGAACATCTCCTTTAATCGGTGCGCCAGCTCCCCCAGTCTGCTGTAAAGCGTTGGCTCACCTTCTCCGACAACTGTTATGACATCAAAGAGGTCCATATCCTTTCTATAGGGTGCTATTTCGTTCATGAGGGTTTCCAGGTTGAAGAATTCCTCCCGTTCAACTCTCATGTTGCGTGTTCTGCCCAACTGACAGTACACACAGGAGTAGGTGCAGGTGCTCTCGGGTATCGGGCTGATTCCCAGCGATCTTCCGAGCCGCCTCGACGGGACGATTCCAAAGACCTGACTCATATTACCATCTCCATTCCGGTTTATTGTTTTGACAACAGCTCCATAATAATAAACACAACAGCGAACGAGCCGCCGGTTATGACTATTATAAGGAGCCAGTCGGTGAATTTCATCTTGGCTGTTTCAGAAAGCTTCTCCATGATCTTTCTCTGCGTGGGGGATTTAAGCTTGTTTTTTGGTTTTTTCCCCTGGCCTTCCGGGATGGGGTCGTTTTCATTTTCCGGGGGCGGCATGACATTGATTTCTTCTTTGTCGGGTTGGATAAGCCGCAGAGGTTTCAGTATGATGGAATAGGCAAACACGTTTTCAAGAAGCTCCACTTTGACCAGAACATATGTTTCTTTTTTTCCCGGAAGCAGTTCTTTTGACACAAGGGTTGCCTCTATCGGTTTAATCAGATTTCCCTCATCATCGAATGAATCGGAAAAATTATCAACAATCTTCTCTTTTGTGACATCATCGGGATAGGTCAGGATCGTACACTTCATTTTATCGCCGACATCGAAAAAATCGATCGTCATCCCCTGTATCGGATCGATAAGCGGGTAGAATTCAGGCATCTTTGTGAGATTACTGTACGAGAGAAACTGTTCCTCCACTTCCTCAAGGTCCACCCCGCCGAGCATGGCCTTTGAAAAATCGGCAAAATCGTAGAGCTGTGTGTGATAATGCAGATCGGAACGTTCGACCCAGTTTTCAAAGAGCCCTTTTATCTCAAAAAGGAGTTCGTCGTGCTGTTCATTTTCAATGAGATAACTCAGGCGATGGGCAAAATGCTCTGTTCCGCCGAGTTTTTTAAACTGCTCCCGGATATAGTTGAGTAAACGGTTCGTCCTTTCAGCGATCTCCGGGGTATTCGGTATCATCTCATTGAAGATTTTCATGAGAATTTCTTTGTACTCAAAAAAATCTGTTTCCGCGTAATCGGGCAGTGTTGCATTGGTATTTGTAGGGAAGACATAGAAAGAGTATTCGATGTTCCCATCTTTTTTTCCGAAGATATAGCCATGGATGGTCTCATCCATAGAGGTGCATTTGAGATTGAACTGAATAACAAAAATATCGAATTCTTTCATCGTATCACTCCCGGATTTTTATCAACTCACCTGTGATTGATCGATAGCCGTGGTCGATAATCCTTATCTTAACGAAGGACCCCTTTTCAAGTTGTTCTCGTATCCCTATCAGAATCGGATAGGTCCCGAGCTGTCTTCCGAAATATACGTTTCCTCTATTATACTCTATTTTGACCTCTTTTAAAATGGTTCCAACGGGGAAGACCCGTTTTAACATCTGATGATCGATCTCATTTCGGACGTTCTCCTTGAATCGTTTGTACGCCTTTTTCTTGATTTTGATCTTCTTCGAAAGAGAGTAGTTGTATAGAGGGGTGTTGTGAAAAATCATCGCCTGCCTGATATTGATTCGTCTCAGTAATAATCCGTCTTCGAGAATTGTCTTGAGATACTCGAGATTGATGCTATAGGTGTCGTTTGTTTCACCGATCAGTCCGAATAAGATGTTAATCCCCGGGAGCAGCTTCGGGACGCCTTCCACTCTCTTTCCGCCAATTTCGTTGATGATACGGACTGCCTCTACGATATCTTCCGGGTCGGTTCCGAGGTTGTTCTTTATAATCACTTCCGGGTCAAAGGATTCAACACCAAGCGACAGGATGTCTCCCGGGGTGTTGTAACGGCAGATTGCCTTTAATACCTCCCGGCTTTTCCCGGGATGTTTGTAGATTGTAGCGGGGTTTGCATTGTCTGTATGCAGTACCTTTAGCCCTGTCGTCCTCTCATGGATGCCCCGGTAGAGTTCTTCAATCTTTTGGGGATTGGGACCGTTTTTATCAGCACCGTAGGAAATGATATTCGCAACCCGGCCAAGTCTGAAATACTTCCCCCCCGCCTCGGAGAGAGCCTCCATCTCGTTGAGGCAATCATCGACCGGTCGCTCCCAATATCCGTGATGAACAAGCGGTTCTGTGCAGAATGAGCAGTGAGTTTCCCGTTCGCATCCGGTTGAGAGCTCAATTTCATTCATGACGGTAGGATAGCCGGGATGTATTTTGATCATTTGAGCCCCTTTTGGTGCGACTATGGACTGTATTCCGGGGTCTCTTCTAATCCCTTCCGATGGGAGCTCCCCCTTTAAGAGATGGAAGAGGAAGGTCTCAATATTGCCCGTCACCACGTAATCAAACATATCCTTCAGACCGGTGAGCTCTCGTGCCACTTTTCCCCCGCTGGCCGTATATCCCATTGTGTAAGGCCCGTGATAGATTTTGAGAGGGTTCGGGGCAGCATCGGATATCATCCGGATTTCTCTGAATTTAAGCGGATTTCCCCCGATGTATTTTCCGGGTACACTGACCCCGCCAATAAGAATCAGGTGATAGTAGCTGTTCAATGAATTCCATAAATCCAGCTTTCTCACCTGATCAATGGTAAAATAATCGGGAAAAACACCGTAATGGGCATAACACCCCCAGGCATAGCGGATATCGGGTGAAATATACGGGGGGACGCCGAACTGGGCCGGTTCATCCACATAACCGTCTATGATCACAAACTTTTTCTTCATCGATTTTTCCTCTTCTCCTATTCCACCTGAAAGAGGCGATGCTGTTCATATACGTTCTCATACCTATCCGTGAACCTGACATCGATTCTGTGAATCCCCGGTTCGAGATCCTCGGGCAGGGGATGAAACCATAGATGATAGCACAGCGAAGGACTTCCGTAACTGAGGCTGTCATTATACACCGTCTTGATATACGGATCATAGAAGTTTTTCATCTTCATTTTCTGATACGCCGAGCCGTCAACACTGACCAGCACTTCAGAATCATTATCCGAGTTAAAGCAATTGACAACGATATCCTCGTATTTGAGCATACTTTTGTCCACAGTGCCTCTCGGAGCCGATACCCTGATCTGAAAATCATCATCTTTATTGGCCGGCTTGAATCGGTCAGTATAGTGACTGCCGTCGAAAGAGAAGATGAAATAACCGTTCGGGGTTCCGTCGGTCTGCGTCGATCCGGGTATCCCTCTCTCGTCAAAGTCTCCACCCCACCAGCTACCGCAGGCGGCCCCGCATATCTTCATCAGGATTGGATTGCCCTCCCGGCCGTGTTTTTCATCCAGATAAGTGTTTTCAGTCGTATGGGTGTGTCCCGCCAGGGCCAGGATACGTTCTCTGTCGCCCAGCAATTGAATCAGTTCATCTATGTTCCTGACGTGGTTCTTTGAACCGGGATTATCCACTTTTGAATAGAGGGGAATGTGCATGGCGAGAACGATCAGTTTGTCCTTCGGGACATATTCAAGATCGTTGGCAATCCACGCCATTTGCTTGTCGGGAATGTTGCCGATATACGAACTGTTACCCTGGTATTCAACCGTGTCAAGAACCATAAAATGGACATCCCCGTAGTCAAAGGAATAATAACCGGGGCCGAAATAACGTTTATAGGTGTCCAGACTGTGTTTATCAGTGGGGGCCTTATAGTTCACATCATGGTTTCCCGGGACATGGTAGATGGGGAAATCCATGGTCCGGCATAACTGAACGTAATCCGGATAGAGTTCGAGACGGTCATCCATGATATCGCCCAGGACAATTGCGAAACGGGCATCTTCTGATAAGAGTTCGGTGAAGATATCGTCCCGGAGATAACCGATCTCACTCTTGAGTTTGGTTTGGGGGTCTCCGATGACATAGACATCGAATATATTGTTTACCTCTGTTTTGTAGAGGGGGAAATTAACCGTTTCGGGTAGCGGACCGGTTGGTTCAATCCCCTGATAATCCAGTTCCGGTGAGCCATTTGGATAGTGTCGGTAAAAAAACTGAGGAAGATTGTTCCCGTCAAGGGGAAGGTCGTATCCGGCTGGTTTTGTGATAAAAAAGACAGCCTTATCTCGAACGGGGAGTTCGTAAGAGCCGTCTTCTGATGTCTGCACAACATTTACACCGTTTGAAACACTGACTCCGCTGATCCCACTTTCTTCCGGATCCATCAAACCGTTTTTATTGTTATCGTTGAAAACAACTCCGGAAAACCCTTCTGAAAAACTCATGGAGCATAATATGAATAAGACAAGAAGAATGGTAAAAACGCTTTTTTTCATCGTATCGCCTCCCGATATTGGTGATGTCATTATAGCATATTGAGTTGTTCATGGGGATAGCACAATTAAGTAACACATCGTGTGATTTATTTTTGCACTTTTTTTAAAACGTAGACTCCTTTTGCCGGGAATTGAGAAGAAATTATGGTAAAATTGGAATGCGTAAAATTCTTAAAGAAGCGTCGTGATTCTAACGTTGAAGAGCGTTGATAAAGAAAAAGGGATCTTGTTTGATATCAAGAAGTACTCAATCCATGATGGTCCGGGTATACGATTGACATTTTTCCTCTCCGGATGTTTTCTCAGATGTCAATGGTGTCATAATCCTGAGTGCTTTTTTCCGGATGAAAAGATTCACTGGGACAGAGACAAATGCCTCGGTTGTCAATGGTGTGTTGAAGGATGCCCTGAGAATGCCGTAAGTTTTATCGCCGGAGCTTTAAGGATTAATCATAACAGGTGCAAGAGATGTTATAATTGTATTGATAATTGCCCATCCGATGCAATAAGGCTGGTCGGAAAAGCGTATACAGTCTCGGATTTAATGCCGGTAATTGAGCGGGAAGCTCCTTTTCTGGAGAATTCTAAAGGGGGCGTGACGATTTCGGGTGGTGAGCCGTTTTATCAAAGTGAATTCCTCTTTGCCTTCATACAAACAATAAAAATGCGGGGGTTTCATCTCGCACTTGACACTTCAGGTTATACCACTGAGAAAGAGATCATGAAGGCAGCGGGGATGATCGACCTGTTTCTTTATGATATAAAGTGTATCGACAGGCGAAAACACATCTTTTATACCGGGATGAGTAACAAACGGATCCTTTCAAATCTAAGACGCTTGGTTGAAGAAAAGGCCCCGGTTCAACTGAGATATCCCTGTATACCGGGTATCAATGATTCGGAGAGTGATATTGAAGAACTGATTGAATTTCTTTTATCGTTGCCACGGATTCCGGAAGTGAGACTCTTAAAATATCATGATTATGCAAAGGAGAAATACCGGCGGATTGGGATAGAATATGCATTAGACGATATTGATGAACAAAAAGCGAACAGAATTGAAACGATAAAAGACAGGTTAAACGCAACGGGTGTAAAATGCGAAATAGGAGGCTGAAAGATGAGGGAACGTGTGAAGAAACTTAGAGAAAGAAGCTATGAAGCTTCGCCCTCTATCAGCAGTGAAAGAGCGGTATTGGAAACGCAATTTTATAAAACGAATCTTGGCAAACATTCAGTGCCGGTGATGAGAGCTGCCTTTTTCAAATATCTGTGTGAGAATCAAACCCTCTTTATTGGAGAAGATGAGCTTATCGTGGGGGAGAGAGGCCCCTTTCCCAAAAATGTGCCAACCTATCCTGAATTAACCTGCCATTCAATGGATGATCTGAAGACGTTAAATAAAAGGGAAATGACACGGTACAGTGTCTCAAAACAGGTCTTTAAAGACTATGAAGAGATTGTGATCCCCTATTGGCATGAGAGGAGTTTAAGAAGCCGGATCTTTTCTCATTTCCCTGACAGCTGGCTCTCTCTTTATAACGCCGGTGTTTTCACTGAGTTTATGGAACAGCGGGCGCCGGGGCATACCGCCCTCGACGGTCAGATCTATTCAAAAGGGTTCAACGAAGTGATACATGCGATTGAAGAGCAGCTGAAGGCATTAGACTTTCTGACAGACCCGGACGCGTATTTAAAAAAAGAGGAACTGAAAGCGATGAAGCTCTCAGCTGAGGCGATTATCCGGTTCGCTGAAAGACACGCAAAACTAGCCCTGGACATGGCGAAAACGGAAGAAGATCCCGACCGGAGCCGGGAACTCCATCGTATAGCAAAAGTTTGTGCAAGGGTACCTGCCAATGCCCCGAGGAATCTTTGGGAAGCACTGCAGATGTACTGGTTTGTCCATCTCGGGACGATAATGGAGCTCAATGGCTGGGATGCGATGAATCCGGGCCACATTGACCAGCATCTGGCCCCTTTTTATCAAAAAGAAATGAAGAATGCCACCCTGAACTGGGACTCGGCAAAAGAGCTTGTGGAATGTTTTCTAATCAAATTTAACAATCAGCCGGCACCGCCGAAAGTTGGCATAACCGCTGCGGAAAGCGGCACTTATAATGATTTCACCAATCTCAATCTCGGGGGAGTGAAGAGAGACGGTTCGGACGGTGTCAGCGAAATATCTTATCTCTTTCTCGAGGCGATTGAGGAGCTCCATCTGCTCCAGCCCGGCAACAATGTTCAGATCAGTTCGGTAACCCCTGATCAATTTCTTAAACGCGCGCTCAAGGTAATCAAAAAAGGATACGGCTATCCATCTGTTTTTAACACCGATGAGGTAATAGAAGAGATGTTAAATGCCGGGAAACGGCTTGAAGATGCCAGAGAGGGTGGATGCAGCGGATGTATCGAAACAGGGGCATTCGGTAAGGAAGCCTACATACTGACCGGTTATCTCAACGTTCCAAAGATCCTGGAAATCGTTATGAACAACGGCGTTGATCCGCTGACGGGAAAGCAAATCGGGATTAAAACCGGCAATCCGGAGGCATTCAGAACATTTGATGAGTTGTATGCGGCATTCGAGAAGCAGTTGAAATATGTTGTCGATGAAAAGATAATGGTCAACAACCTCCTGGAGCGAATCTACTCGACTGAAATTGCGGCCCCCTTCCTGTCAACGGTGATAAAGGATTGTATCAAAAAAGGCAGGGACTATTACAACTCAGGACCCCGGTACAACACAAACTATATTCAATGCTGTGGTATCGGAACAATCACGGATAGTCTGTCCGCATTAAACGAGTATGTTTACAAGACGGCCCGATTCAGGATGCCGGAAATCAGAACGGCCATCAAAGTGAATTACGATGGCTTTGAGCCAATGAGGAGCTATATCAGGAATAAGACCCCGTTTTTTGGCAACGATGATGACAGAGCTGATGTTATAATGAAGCGTGTTTTCGATTCTCTCTACAATGTCATCAACAACAGAAGCAGCACAAAGGGAAAGACCTACCGGATTAACATGCTCTCGACCACCTGCCATGTTTACTTCGGCAAGATGCTCGGGGCAACACCGGACGGACGGCTGGCCCATCAACCCGAATCAGACGGCACATCTCCGTCTCACGGGGCGGATAGAAACGGTCCTACGGCAGTCTTGAAATCATTGATGAAGATACCGCAGACAAAGACCGGTGGAACACTGTTAAATCAAAAGTTGATGCCGGGCTTGTTGAAAACTGAAACGGATATCGATAAGCTGGTTTCACTCATAAGGACCTATTTCAGATATAATGGCCATCATGTACAGTTCAATATAGTGGATTCAGAGCTTCTTAAAGAAGCGCAAAAGGACCCTGTTTCTTATAAGGATCTCCTGGTGAGGGTGGCAGGGTACAGTGATTATTTTGTTGATCTCGACAGGGATCATCAAAATGAGATAATAAGCAGAACTTTACAGGAATCGTGGTGATTATCAATCATGAGTAAAAGACTCAATGTACTACTTGCAGAGGATGATCTTATCAGCAGAAGGCTGATTAAAATACTGATAACCAAAATGGGCCATCATGTTGAAGTTGTTGACAACGGCAGAAAGGCCGTGGAGAAGATAGAGAAAAATGACTTTGACATGGTCCTCATGGATGTTCAGATGCCTGTCATGGACGGGCTTGAGGCCACAAAGATAATACGCGGCCGGGAAGAAAAAGGTGAAATGGAACGGCTTCCCATCATTGCGGTTACAGCGCATGCGATGAAAGGGGACAAGGAAAAATGCCTCGAATCCGGCATGGATGACTATATCACTAAACCAATTGATGAAGAACAGTTGAAAGACAAGATAGATTATCTGTCAAAGAATCCTGTTCAGCCGAAAAGAAACGAAGATGAACTGCGCCTTGATAAGTTGTATGAATTGTTGAATAACGAGGAGGACGTTAGTGAGATAATCGGGGAATTTTTGGATTATTTTCCCGAACAGCTCGATTTGATCAGGCAAATGAAGAGCGATCAGGCCTATCAGAAACTCAGGCAGATTGTCCATAAATTCAAAGGAAGTGTTTCCAATTTTCAGGCTTCCAAGATCATGGAGACCTGTAGAGAAATTGAGGCCGTCCTGGACAAAAAAGATTGTAAAATCGACGGCGACGATGAGAAACAACTGGAAGAGAAGATAGCTATTTTAGAAAAACAGGTTAATGCGTTGGCAGGTAAGCTTCGTAAGCTCTTGAAATGATAATTGTGATACATTAAAATGGGAGGGTAATAAAGGATGGTTGATGTAAAACAAGAGAATTCCATAACAATCCGTACGTTTGGTGGTTTGAGCTTTTTTAAGAATGATGAGGATTTGACAAAGGATTTTCACGGATCCAGGAAGGCCCTGGAGATCTTTAAATATATCATTACCTACTACGATCAGAAGGTCTCAAAAAGCAGGATTTGTGAGGTCTTCTGGTCCGGGATGGAGGAAGGTAAAGCCAAACAGAATCTTTCGTCAAATCTTTATTATCTTCGAAGAGGTCTGGATGAACTGTTCAACGCGGAAGGCTTTGGCAAGCATCTGATAAGGGCCAATAACAAACTCTGCTGGGTCAATCTGCCTGCCGGGGTCAGTCTTGATCTCATAGATTTTACAGATTACTATGAGCAGGTCAATGATATGGATGCGAATGATCAGAATGCCAGAGAAAAACTGCTTGAAAAGATCATCGAGTTGTACAAGGGGGATTTTCTGGCAGATGAAAAGGCCTTTTGGATGGATTCCAGGAGAGCTGCTATGAAGAACATCGCCATCAATTCCATCCACGAGCTGATCAAAATGAACTACAGTTCCTCCAAAGAGAAGATAGAAGGTCTGTTTAAAAGAGCTTTTTCCATCGACCCGGTTAATAAGAATATCATCGCCGAAAGAATGACCTATTTAAAACGCAATGATGATATTCTTGAAGCCTTAAATTTGTTTAAAAAATACAGAAAGACACTGAAAGAAAAATACAAATTAAGAGTTCCGCCGAAGATAGAAAAACTGATGAAGGAAATCAGAAGCAGCCAGGAGATCGATGAATTGCCCGAGATCATCATCAGCAGCGAGAACTACGTTGATATGAAACAATTCAAAGAACTTGTCCAATATGAGCTGCATAAACGATCACCGGATTCACTATTGCTCAGTATTGAATTTCCGAGCAGAAAAGGTATGGATTTTCCATGGGAAGGCCCAACGAAAAAACTCTTTAATACAATAAGAAAGAGTGACCGCGTTTCGTACGTGTGCGACAGACTCTTTGTTCTTTTCACAGAAACCGACAAACTGTCCATTACAAAGTTGATCTATCGCGTCAACCCGTATTTTGAGAATAATCAGATTGATGACGGCATCCGTTACAGTTGGCACGAGATAAAACCGAATATGACAAGTGTAATCACTTATGGTAAGTGGAATTCAAAAAAATGAGGTGAAAGAGTTTGCTTGATATTAAAAAGCTGAGAAACAACGTTGATGAAGTAAAAGAAGCCATGAGAAACAGGAATGAGGACCCTGAACAGATAGAGAAAATTATTAAGGCTGACAGCAAAAGACGTGAATTGATCAAAAAGACCGACGAGTTAAAGGCTGAAAGGAATAGATTATCAAAGAGTGTTGCAAAATTAAAGGCTGCCGGCAAGGAAGAAGAAGCGAACAATAATATCCGGGAAAGCAAGGAAGTTGGAAGACAGATAAAAGAACTGGATGAAACGTTAAAAGAACTGGAAGAAGAGCTCAATGGATTACTTTCAAATCTTCCAAATATACCTTCGGAAAAAACCCCCGTAGGAAAGAATGAAACCGATAATGTTGAATTGAAAAAATGGGGTGAAAAGCCATCGTTCTCATTTGAACCGAAACCTCACTGGGAACTGGGACCGGAGCTTGGAATGATGGATTTTGAAAGGGCCGCCAAGTTAAGCGGGTCACGGTTTGTCATTTTGACAAGACAGATAGCGAAACTTGAAAGGGCATTGATCAACTTCATGCTGGATTTTCAGGTTGAAAAAAACGGCTATACGGAAATCAACCTTCCCTATCTTGTCAAGAGAGAAACGATGTATGCCACCGGACAACTCCCAAAGTTTGAGGATGAGGCCTACAAGACCACCATGGATGACATGTTCCTGATTCCGACTGCGGAAGTCTTTCTCGCCGGTATGCACAAAGATGAGATCCTGAATGAGAATGAGCTGCCCAGGAAATACTGCGCTTATTCCGCCTGTTTCAGACGGGAGGCCGGGAGTTACGGCAAGGATGTTAGAGGTATGATCAGAGTGCATCAGTTTGAGAAAGTTGAGCTGGTACAATACACAAAGCCCGAAGACTCCTGCCAGGCATTGGAGGAATTGACTGCAGATGCCGAGAAGATATTGAAGGCGCTGGAACTTCCCTACAGAGTCATACAACTGTGCAGCGGGGATATGGGATTCGGTTCAGCCTTGACATACGATCTGGAGGTCTGGTTACCCTCCTATAACGATTACAAAGAAATCTCATCGTGTTCAAACGATACCGATTTTCAAGCCAGGAGAGCGAATATGCGCTTTAGGAATAAAGACAATAAGTTGGACTTTATGCACACATTAAACGGGTCCGGTCTGGCGGTCGGAAGAACATTAGTGGCAATACTGGAAAACTATCAGAATTCTGACGGGACTGTCAATGTACCCGATGCTTTGCAGAGCTATATGGGAGGGGCAAAGCGAATTTTCGGATAGAAATGGACAAACCGTTTTAATGTTAAGGGGTAAGAACCAACCGGAGCAGAGGTTATTTTTTTGAACTTTTTTGTTTTTGCAGAGTCTAAATCAATGTAACGATAAAAAATTAATGAACCCCTCAAAAGGAAGTTAAACCCCTCACATTAAAGCGGACTAACCCCCCAGTCCGCTTTTCTGTTGTTAATTTGAAATCTCAAAGGTGATCAAATGACGAAAGAGGATTATTCCACTATAACAAAACTGCTTAAAAAAGAAGTGGTACCGGCCATCGGGTGTACGGAACCTGTGGCGGTAGCGCTTGCCGCTGCAAAGGCTGCTGAGGTACTTAAGGCCGATGTCGGCTTTCTCAAATTGTTTGTGAGTCCCAATCTCTTTAAGAATGGAGCCGGTGTTGGCATTCCGGGGACAGGTATGGTTGGATTACCGATAGCGGCAGCTTTGGGAGCCACCGGCGGTAAATCGAAATACGGCCTCGAAGTGTTGAAAGAAGCCGGTGAAAAAGCTGTTACACGGGCAAAAAAGATGATTAAAGAAAAGCGGGTAACGGTAGAGATAGAAAAAGATGAGAATCCGCTTTATGTGAAATGCATCTGTATGAATGAGAAAAAGACACATGAGTCAAAGGTCATTATCAAAGAGGAACACTCCAATATCAGTCTTATAGAAAGAGACAACAAAATCGTCTTCAGTCATAAACAGGAAAAACCCCGGGCGGGCGAGGCCCTTAATGCAGATTTTCTTGACATGAAAAAGATAATGGAATATGTTGATCAGGTTGACTTAAAAGACATTCTCTTCATGGAAGAGGCGGTCATCCTCAACAATACCATCGGTAAAGAGGGTCTGACAGGAGACTACGGTCTCTCGGTCGGGAAAACACTATTCAAGGGTCATCAATATCCTCCGGTATCCAAGGCAAAAGGGGTCAAGCTTCTGACAACAGATGTGGCCAATTATGCGGTAGCGCTAACCGCCGGTGCAGCTGATGCGAGAATGTCAGGCTGTATCCTTCCCGCCATGAGCAATACCGGGAGTGGCAATCAGGGGATCAATGCAACACTGCCAATCGTCGCAGTTGCTCAAAGCGGTATGATTGGCAGGGAACGTCTTATCAGAGCAGTAACCATGAGCCATTTGGTAACAATCCACATAAAATCACACATGGGAAGACTTTCAGCCCTGTGTGGTGTTGTTGCAGCCTCAACAGGAGTTAGTTCCGGCCTGTCATATCTCTTCGGCGGCGAACTGAAGACCATCTCCAACGCCATCAAGAATCTTGTCGGTAACTTAACCGGAATGATATGCGATGGCGCAAAACCGGGTTGTGCCTTAAAGGTCGCTTCAGGCGTACAGGCGGCTATCACTGCGGTTTTACTGGCGTTTAACGGCAAGGTGGTTTCTCCCGTAGAGGGGATTGTTGAGAAAGATGTTGAAAAAACGCTTCAAAACCTCGCTGGAATCGGAGCGAAGGGGATGAAGTTAACCGATGAATTCATACTTGATATCATGGTCTGCAAATAGGGATTGTATAAAAAAATGAAATCCACTGATCTCTTTTTTCGAAAAAAAGTCTATTTACTGTTGATCAGCATCTTACTGGTTGTCTTTTCATTCGTTTCATTACCGGATGTGTTGCCGATCCCATTTGATATCAATCTTTCAGGAACTCTTTTTCAGCTGGTTCTTTTCTTAGTCGGCTGGCTGATGTATCTCTTTTACGCATTTGCCATACTTTTTCTTGAATTAAGATCGGGCATTCGGATCTCAATAACCAAAATATTGGCTTTCACGCTTGTTCAAATCGCCATCTCTATAACCATCGGTGGTCTCCGCATATTCTCACCATTCACAATGATGGTCTCACTCTTTATCATGATCCTTTCCGTTGTACTCATGATGATTCTTCTGTTGATAAGAGACTATTACCAAATGAGCCATAGAAGGAGAGGGGTCACTTTTCTCTTTCTTTTTAAAGTTGTCTTCAGTTTCTCCCTTTTCTTTCTGATCCTGTCCAATTTTTTTAACGGAAACCTGTCGTTCTATTTTCTGAATCCGGACTTGTTCCTTTTCAGAAATGCGTATATTTCAAAGGCGGTAGAAATGGAAGCAGAAGATATGAAGGCCCTGCCGGATCTGATCAACACATTAGAGATCGATGTGATGGACTTTAAGCTTCTTTTAAGTGACGAAGAAGGGGATTTTTCAGGTTATTCGCTCACAAAAAAAGAGGAGATAAGGGAAAAGTGGGAGGATATCCATTCAGGGTTAAGTGAACTGCAGGCAATCTATAAAAGACAATCCTCAGCGTATGCTTCATCTCTGTTCTTCAGAAACAAGTTTGATCAGGTTCGTTATCTGATGTCAATCTCATCCCTGCTGGCCTTCAATCTGAACGCCTTCAGGATTATTGATACCGTGAATGCCATCCCCTCTTTGCGTGTCTTTTTAAATGAGAATGACAGTGAAACGGGACTCTCCAGAAACAGTTTTTTCAGAATAAAGCAATGGGTCTATGCCACAAAGAATCTGAGTGATCTTAAGAGCGGACTGGATTATTTTTACAACGATTTCTCCGTATCAGATATTCCGGGGCAGGAAAAAATACAAAGTAATGCAGAGTCGGACATTCGAATGACGGACACAGAAAAGCGCTTGAAGCAACTGAATAATTATATTAGAAACAGCTATATCTACACGCAGAATATTATCAACATGAAGCAGGACGATGTCTTCCGTTCTTCTGTACTCCCGTTTTCACGGGAGATGATTGATTTCATGTGGTCACCTGTTCAAAAAGGGGTTTTAAAAATCATTACCGGTGTCGAGTTTACCCCCAGAATGGAAAAATTCATCGATGATACACTTTACAATGAGATAGCAAAATCACTGAAACCGGGAGACATTCTTCTCAAGAGGAGCAACTGGCAGCTTACAAATTTAGGAATCCCGGGGTTCTGGACACACTCAGCGATCTATCTGGGTAATTTTGATAAACTGGATGCCTACTTCAAAGAGACGGCGGGATTTAAAGATGAACCATTTTCACAATACGTGAAAAGAAATTTTCCGGGTATATTTGAAAGGATCAACAACCATTCGGACTGCATCATTGAGGTTATCGCACCCGGTGTTGTCATATCCCCATTGGAAAATATTGCCAAAGTGGATTATTTTGCCGCTTTGAGACCAAAATTGAGCCGATCGGATATCGTCAAGGCATTGCTCGCCTCATTTGAGTATTACCGTCAGGGGTATGATTATTCCTTTAATTTCCTAACGGAGAACGAACTTGTCTGCAGCGAACTGATCTACAAATCATACCTCGAGGATAAAGAGATCGATAAAAAGGGATTGCATTTTGAATTGAAGACGATTAAGGAAAAACCGTTGTTGACGGTTAATGCAATCGCTGAAAAATATGACAAGGACCTGTTAAATGACAACCAGGAATTGGAACTGGTCCTATTCGTGGATGCCGATGAAAAGAAAAAAAAGGCCTTTGTCAGCGATAAAAAAGCGTTCAGAGAGATCTGGAAACAAAACAGCCTGGAGTTTTAAAAAAGGACCATCAAGAAGGTTGTAAAAGAAAGGATAATTGTCGTTTGGATATAAAAAAACAGATACTCAAGCGCTACTACGGGTTTAACAGTTTCAGAGAAGGGCAGCAAGAGATCATTGAGGCCATTTTAAACCGCAGGGATACCGTGGCCGTCATGCCTACCGGGTCGGGTAAATCACTTTGCTTTCAGATTCCGGCACTGATGCTTGAAGGGGGCACCATCGTCATCTCACCGCTTATCTCCCTGATGAAAGACCAGGTTGATTCTCTGAATACCATGGGAATCCCCGCCTCGTATATCAACAGTTCACTTGATTACAGAGAGATTGGTGAGCGGATTCAGCAGTTCATCAACGGTTCCTCAAAGATCATGTACCTCGCCCCGGAGAGGCTTGAAAGTCTTTATTACAACAAACCGTTCATGTCATCTGCAATAGCTCAAATAGCAGTTGATGAGGCGCATTGTGTCTCGGAATGGGGGCATGATTTCAGAAAGAGTTACAAGAATATCAGTGAATTTGTCAAAGCCATTGAGACAAGACCGGTTGTCAGTGCCTTCACCGCCACTGCAACAAGACAGGTGAAGGAGGATATTGTCAAATTACTCGATTTATCCGGTCCTGCTTTTTATGACATGGGGTTGAGACGGTCAAATCTGTATCTGGAAGTCGTCAAAGGCGAAAACAAAGAGAGCTTCCTCAAAAAGTACTTAAAAAAAAGGACGAGAGAGTCCGGTATCATATACTTTTCAACACGCAAGGGGGTGGACAGGACTTACTCGCTGTTAAAGAAAAAAGGGTATAATGTGGGCCGTTATCATGCCGGAATGGAGCCTGTGGAAAGAAAAGCGACACAGGACCGGTTTATCAACGAGGAGATAGATTATATCCTGTCAACCAATGCCTTCGGGATGGGGATCGACAAGCCGAATATCCGGTTTATCATCCACTACAACATGCCGAAGAATATCGAAGCCTATTATCAGGAAATCGGACGTGCCGGTAGAGACGGTGAACCGGCTGAGGCCTATTTGCTATTTTCTGAGGCTGACAAACACATCCACCGGTTTCTTCTGGAGAAATCGATATCCGATGAGTCGAGGACGATGCTGGCGGGAAAGAAACTTCAGAAGATGATCAATTTCTGCCATACCAACAGATGTCTTTGGCGTTATGTTTCCGACTATTTTGATGAGGATAACAACGATGATTGTGATAATTGCAACAACTGTCTGGATAAAACCAAGAAGGAGATAGATGTTACAATAGAAACACAGAAGATTCTGTCGTGTGTTTTCAGAGTCAGGGAGAATTTCGGAGCTTCAACAGTGGCGGCCGTATTAAAGGGTTCAAAATCAAAGAAGCTCGTCCAGCGCAACCTCGATAAAGTTTCGACTTACGGGATCATGAATGAAAAGACGGTCAAAGAGATCAGGGAACTGATTGATTTTCTGACAGCTGAAGGCTACTTGTTTGTCACACATGGCAAGTACCCGCTGTTAAAATTAAATGAGAGTTCCTGGGAGGTCCTCAGGGGAAAAAGACAGGTTTACAAAAAAACAGTTGTATTTGAAGAGCATAAGGCGCATGACAGCGGTTTATTTGAAGTTCTGCGAAAACTCAGAAGAGAGATCGCCAGAGAGGAGAATGTTCCGCCTTATGTCGTGTTTCACGATTATACCCTCGAACAGATGTGTGAGGTGTTGCCCGAAAAATCTGAAGAACTGCTGGATATTAAGGGTGTGGGAGATAAGAAGATGATGAAATATGGAGAAAGATTCATCAATGCCATACAGAACAATCTTGGTGTGAGAAGTGAATAAGCGATACATATTTATGGGGCCAAGTCCTTTCTCGAAAGTGTTCAGCAACTTTTTTAAAGATGTATTGCCAAAATTTACATTCGAGTCTTTTTTTACAAATGCGTTCAATTCCAAAAACCGGCTGGGTGTTTTTCTCATTACCAAGGGGTATCCGACGTTATTTTTGTACATTAATAAAGAAGGCCCCTTCCTGACCGGATTGACACCGTTGAAGAACCCGACGCATGATACCGGGGCAAAAAAGATTATTAAAAGCGATCCGGAGTTTACGGCCGTTTACAGAGAGCTCTTTTCCGTGATTGGTGTATCAGCACCAAACAGTAATGATATAAAAACACATCTGGGCATCTTTAAGGAAACGAAGGAGATACCGAGTTTTACGATTTCCGGTGAGGAAGATCTAACAGCGAAGATTTTGAAAAGGGAACAGGTCAGGGGAAAAAAAGACTTCAGCGCCGCAGCCTTTTTTTCAGAGGAAAACTTCAAAACGATCATGAAGGCCTATGAAGTATGGACTAAGAGTGGATACCGGTTTGATTTCAAAGACAACTACGTCCTTTTTTCGATCAGAAGAGAAAAAGACAAGGCTGATACACTTGAATACAAGGCGGTGGCTTCAATGATGAACGATCTTTTAACCCAGAAATATACAGATTTCTTTGTGCCAAGACCGCCGGGTTATATCTCATTGAGCGTTCCGGGGGTTTTGACCACCTTTTTTGTCAGATTCGAGAAGATTCCGGAATGGCTGCCGAAGATCGAACGATTTATTCAGTTTTTTTATCACTCGATAGAAGAGGTTGATAATGTCCTTTCGGAGATCGTTTTACCCCAAACGAAATATATCTAATGAGAAGAAAAAAATGAGGTTATTGAAGAGATGAACAGAATCAATTTGAGGATAAGCGGAGGGGCTCTGAAAGGAATGAGTCTATCTCCGGTGGATGATAAGCGAACGAGATACACACCTGTCAAGGTAAAAGATGCTGTTTTTTCGATTCTGGGAGCCAGAATCGGCTTTGAACACAGCACCTTTCTGGATCTTTGTGCGGGAAGTGGACAGATGGGTATCGAGGCTGTGAGCAGAGGATTTTCCCGGTCAGACCTGGTGGATTTATCAGGGAAGGCCATTGGGGCAATGAAGAAGACGATTAACGCAATGGTGAGAGAGCGGTCACCTGAACTGGCAGAGAGGATAACAATTTACAAAAGGTCTGTTAAAAGATTCTTAAAACAAAACGATAAGGGGTACGATGTTGTCTTTTGTGATGCCCCTTTCAATCAAAAGATATTCAGCAGTATCGTCAAAGAGATTGACACCCAACCTGAGTTTCTCAAGAGGAATGGTTTTCTACTCATTGAAAGGGATAAGGAGAACAGGATGGAGAAGCTCTTGAATTTTAAAAAGAAGAATACATATCAATACGGTGGGATCTGCATCGAGCTCTACGAGAGATCAGCCGGGGAATTTACGAAAGGGGATTGAGAATGAAACTGATAGGGGTTGACCTGGGAGGAACCAATATAAAAGCCGCTTTGGTGAACGAAGAGGGACAAATACTGAGGCTGGAGTCCGTTAAAACGATGGTTCATGAAGGCAAAGAAGAAGTCTGCAGGAGGATGGCAGACCTAATCAATGATTTAGCCGGAGATGAAAAGGTCATGGTTGGGATCGGGTCACCCGGTTCGATTGACAGAAAAAACGGCATCGTGAAATATGCCAATAATCTTCCCGTTCTCAGCGGGTTTGCGTTGACCGGTGAGATTACCAAATTGACCGGGTTTAAGACTTTTCTTGAAAATGACGCAAAGGCGGCGGCGCTTGGTGAAAGATGGTTCGGTTCTGCGAGAAACACAGAAAATTTCATCGTGATCACACTGGGAACCGGTGTTGGTGGTGGTGCCTATACACAGGGCCATCTTGTTGTAGGAGGCCAGGGTTTTGGTGGCGAACTGGGACACATAACCGTTGATCCACACGGGCAGATGTGCAGCTGTGGCAGCAGGGGATGTCTTGAAACCTTTGCGTCCATCTCGGGGATGAGAAAGCGCGTACTGTCTTACAGACAGCGATATCCTCATTCGAGGATTTTTGAGATGTCGGGGATCGATTTTGACAAGGGGGAGAGCGAGTTAAAGAAAAGCGGCAACATAGGCGCAAAAGAGATCTTTGAGGCGTTTGAAGAAGGCGACCGGCTGGCCACCCTTGTAGTGAGAAAATTCAACTGGGGACTCGGCATAGGCATTGGATCGCTTGTCAACATCTTTAATCCCGAAGTCGTGATATTGTCGGGGGGGATCTCTCAAGCCAGTCATTTCTTTATTGATGAAGTGAAACAGGTCGCCGCTGAACACACATATCTCTCTTTAATGGGCAGTTATGATATAATCCCAAGTGAATTGAAAAACAAGGCTGCGATACTCGGAGCAGCTTCTGTTTCTCTGGAGCGGACAAGCTCCTGATCTTATAATAAACGACGGAGGTAAGGTATGTCTGTAAAATTAAAAGGAAGAGATTTAGTGAGTATCAAGGATTTGACACCTGAGGAGTTTTTCCAGTTTATTGAAACGGCAGTTGCACTGAAAACGCAGCTGAACATGGGGAACAGGCAGGATCTGTTGAAGAACAAAACACTGGCCGAGATCTTTCAGAAGCCCTCACTGAGAACAAGGGTATCGTTTGAGAGTTCCATGACCCATCTCGGCGGACACGGAATCTATCTCGGTCCGAATGACATCAAACTTGGACAGAGAGAAACAACAGAAGACATCGCCAATGTGCTGTCAGGGATGGTGGATGTTATCATGGCCAGAGTTTTTGAAAACAAGACGGTCACCGATCTGGCAAAATACGCAACAGTCCCGGTTATCAATGGATTGTGTGATTATGAACACCCCACTCAGATCCTGGGGGACTTTTTGACCATATACGAAAAATACAGACGGTTTAAAGGCCTGAAGATTGCCTATGTCGGAGACGGGAATAATGTGTGCAATTCGACTTTATTTGGAGCTGCCCTCATGGGAACAGATATTACCGCCATCACAGCACCGGGATTTGAACCGACCAGGGATGTCCTCGAAGATGCCAAGAATCTGGCAGAGAAGTTTGACACAGGTGCTAAGATCGAGGTAACAAACGATCCGAAAGAGGGCATCAAGGATGCAGATATCGTCTACACAGACGTGTGGGCAAGTATGGGACAAGAAGCTGAAGCGGATGAGAAGAAGAAAAAATTCCTACCTTATCAGGTTGATATGGAAAAATTCAATCTGGCAAAACCCAGCGCAATCTTCATGCATTGCCTTCCGGCCCATTACGGTGAAGAAGTCACACATGAGGTTGGACACTGTGACAGAAGCGTGATCTTTGATCAGGCAGCCAACAGAATGCACTCGATTAAAGCCATTTTGGCCCTTGTAACCCCCTAATTAATCAGGGTATAGGTTATATAGTTATATAGGGTCCGGGGGTCTGGAAAAAAGTCGTTTCTTTGTTTTATCCAGACCCTATCACCCAAAACCCGGACCCTACCCTTCAATCTAATTGATAATGTACTCTCAGAGGTGTATATGAACAGATTAAAAGACGTGTTTCTATTGGATATAAAACTGGCAAAGATCATCTTTTATCCGATTTATTTTTTTGTAACGGCTTTCTTTTATATGCTGTATGGTATTTATACCATGAGCAAGGCCACAAGCATAAGCAAAAAGTATAGTGAAGAGCGCAGTCGTGCCTACCTGAGACCGAAATCAAAGAAATTCGGCCAAAGGATGTTCACATGGGTCGGCATGCGGCCGGAGATAGAGGGAATGGAGAACCTGCCGAAAGAACAGAGTTATATCATCATGTCCAATCATCAGAGTTACCTTGATCCAATGCTGATCCTCGGTTTTATATCCCCCGACACCTATCTTTTAGCCAAACAGGAACTCAACGCCATGCCCTTTTTCAAGCAGGCCATGGATAATTTCTGTGTGACAATAGACCGAAACAATCCTCAGAAGGCAGCCCGCTCTCTCAGACGAATACTCACCTATATAAAAGATGGTAAGATCATATCAATGTTTCCAGAAGGTACCCGAAGCACAGACGGAGAACTCCGCGAGTTTATGCAGGGCGCTGTCAAACTTGCTTATAAGAGTAAAAAACCGGTGGTTCCTCTCATTATCGAAGGAACGCGATTTGCCATGCCAAAGGGAAAATGGATGATTCGTAACAGGAGAATCCTCGCCTCAATTAAGAAGCCGCTTAATCCAGCTGATTTTCCAACAAAGGAAGCATTTGAGGAAAGACTGAGAACCGTTATGAAAGACGAGGTCGAGAGGTTAAAGCTCAGATATCATGAAAAGTCCAAAGAATGAGAATTGAATAATACGCTTATATCTTCGTCTTATATAATGTGATGAAATTATAATTATATAAGAAGGTGATATGTATGTTAAAAAAAGACGATATTATCGAACGCTCAAAGGCGATTAAAGAGAGTCCCGAGCCGGATATTGTGGAGAACAATACCGTATTCTTTAAGATTGCGGATAGAGATGAAGTTCCCGATACGGTTGATTTGGATGAATTAGCCGAAACAGAGAAAATTGAAGGGACATTTGAAGAAAGAGACGGCGCAATCTACCTGATAAAGCGTTTTGACAAAAGGGTTGTGGATGAATTCAACGGCGTTGAATGCTATTTCTCCAACGAAGGAAGCGGATGGTATTACTGCACACTGGATTCAAAAAGAAAAGTAAAAGACGGTCAGGTCATTGATGTCCTTGAGGATTTCTGGGATTCTCAATCAGAGCCATATAGACCAGTCTATATCGATTTTGAAAAGAACGAACTGTTGAAGAGATATAAGAATAAAGGACAAGAGCCAGAGGACTCTTGACGGGATCATGGGTGCAAGCCGGGGATCTGCACCTCATCCTCGCCGCACCACCCCCGGGTGTTTACTTTCCTCAAACAATAAAAAAGGCACAAATACCTAAATGAGTATTTGTGCCTTTTTAACTGGTGGAGGCGGGGGGAATTGAACCCCCGTCCGAGGGTAGCACACACCAGGCATCTACGTGTGTAGTCCCCGTTTCAGTTTCGGAGTATCATGGTACGGAAACCAACCAGATACACCTACACTACCTTAAGATGTCCTTTTAGCCAAAGTAGTCCTGACTAAAAGTAAGCCCGAATTTCTGACGTCCTCAGGGTCTGTCTCGAGCTAAACAGTCCAAGGGACGGTCCCGGAACACAATGTCCGAGAATCGACAGCAGTCTTACGCTGCCATTGCAAATTCTGGTTCGTCAATTAAACATTTGTTCCACCTGTTTTACGAGGATTGTGAAGACCTCGACACGCTTCCTGATATCCATCTACCCCCGTCGAACCCAAATCGCCCCCTTGTAAGGGCAAAGGGTATGATACCATAAATGAGCAGTTATATCAACATTTCAAAGACTCCGGATTTTTCTCAAAAGATTTTTCTCAATATCCCTACAATCCAGAAATAAATCTTTTCTGTCATTACTGTTATGTAAGACGTAATCAGCTTTTTCCTTATTCGCCTTCTGATGCTTAATCCTGTTTCGAATGGTACGCTCATCCATCTTATCCCGTTGCTTAATACGCTTGATTATATCATTTTCCTGTGAATCTACAAAGATTATCTGATCAAGGTATTCGTCCATCCGCATCCGGAAGAGTATGGCGGCTTCAAGAAAGACCAATCGGAACCCTTCGTGATACTTTTCCGTTATCCATTCTCTTGCCATTCGATTCATTTCAGGATGCATAATGGCGTTTAATGTCTGGAGCTTATCGGGATCCGAAAAGACGATACATCCCAGTTTCTTCCTGGAAATCTGTCCGTCCTCATCAAAGATCTCATTCGATATGGATTTTCTGATCCTTTCTTTGATGGTTGATAACGTAAGACACTGATGTCCGATCATGTCCATATTAATGCCGGGATACCCGGACCGGCGAAAGAATTCAAGAACAGTGCTTTTGCCCGATCCCATCAATCCGGTTATCCCGACACTAAGGAATTGTCGCTTATTCAATCTTTTCTCAGTCGCTTCCGGCAATATCCATCTCTTTGATGTATAACGACGGAACGAATGTTCCGTAGGAAAAGGTCATTGCCTGCTGTCTGTCAGCTCCGACCTCCATCACATCGCCAAGCATACTGAGCAGATTTCCGTTTAAAGTGATCTGTTCGATCGGGTAGGCCCTTTTTCCATTTTCAATTCTGAACCCTGCAGCACTTAATGAGAATTCGCCGGAGACAGCATTTGCTCCTGCGTGCATTCCCTGAACTTCCGTGATTAAGACCCCGTCGCTCATCTTCTGCATCAAATCTTCCATTGACAGATCGCCCTTTTTAATAACGATGTTGACCGGGTTAATGGTCTCTGTGCCTTTATAACTGCCTCTGAAGGCATTGCCCGTTGGGTCCGTCCCGTCTTTTTTCGCTGTTTTGATGCTGTGCAGATATGTCTTTAAACTGCCGTGTTGAACAATACGCTTTTTAGCGGTGGCCACTCCCTGAGCATCCGCGGGAACATTGTGGATACTGTCGGGATAGGCGGGGTCGTCTAAGATGCTGAGTTTTTCGGATATTATTTCTTTGCCCAGTTTGCCCTTGAGCAGTGAAAATCCCTTTTGAACGTTTTCAGCTGAAATCATCTGAACAAAGAGACCGAGAAGTGAGCCAACAACCTCATGATTCAATATTGTCGGGTATTTTCCACTTTTAATACTCTTGGAATCCAGCATCCTGAGAGCCTTTTGTCCAATCTTTTCGGCCAGTTCTTCTGTGTCAATTTTTCCGGGATCCGTTGAAAAAAGGAAGTCCAGTCCGAATTTGTTTTGCTTTCCGTTGGTTGCAACAGCACCGCCATACATACCGCCGCCACCGGTTTTAAACGTGTATTCACAGCCGGCAGAATTGGCAAAGAAGATCTCATTTTTGTGGTTCACACTATAACAGTAGGGGACGTTGATAATGCGTTTATCTTTGTCAAGGATCATCTTTTCCAATTGTTTAGTCTTTTCTATCTTCTCAGATGCCGCTATCTCTTCAAACGCCTCATCATAATCCTTCCAGTTCTCAAATGTTGTTTTTACCCGGTATATATCCTCGCTGTCCGCTACACTGATGAGTTCAAGGTTTTCAGTGGCATCTTTCACCAGTCGTTTGGCCTCTTCTCCCGTGAAATCCTCGGTGTAACTGTAACCGGCCCTGGCATCTTTGACTGCCTTGAAACTAACGCCACCCTTTTCAGCATCTTTATAATTCTGAATCATGCCGTTGTTGATCGAGACCTCGAACTCCCTCGAAGTGGCAAAGTAAAGCTCATAATCCTTCAATCCTTTTTTTTCAGCCTGTTTAAAGACCTTCTCTTTGAATTCTTTTCTCTTCATCAGCTTCTCCCCCCTACTAATATCTCTTTGACCCGGATGGTGGGCTGCCCGATGTCAGCCGGTACCGATCCCGAGAGTGAACCGCAGTTTCCCTGGGCTCTTTCAAGGTCGTTTCCAATCATATCGATGTTCTGTATGACATCCTGTCCCTTGCCGATCAGGGTGGCTCCGCGCACCGGTTTTACAATCTTTCCGTTTTCTATCAGATAGCCCTCTCTGACTGCGAAGTTGAACTCACCGGTTGAAGGATTGACCGAGCCGGCTCCCATTTTCTTGGCATACAGACCCTTTTCGGTCTCAGATATGATCTCTTCGGGCAGATAGTCACCGGGGAGTATAAAGGTGTTGGACATCCTCGACGTCGGTGCATAGGTGTAATCCTGCCTCCGGCCGCTTCCCGTTGAGGGCATGTCCATTCTTATCCCGCCAAGTCTGTCAACAAGATAATTCTTAAGAATACCGTTTTCAATCAACAATGTCCGCTGAGTGGGTGTTCCCTCATCGTCGATATTGGACGAACCCCAGGCATTGGGGATGGTGGCATCATCCACTGCAGAAACACAGTCGCCGGCAATCTTTTCACCGAGTTTTCCGGTGAAAACAGAAGCATTCTTGGAGACAGAGGTTGCCTCCAGCGCGTGCCCGCAGGCTTCATGGAAGATGACACCGCCGAAACGGTTGGAGATTATGACCGGCATCTTGCCTGCCGGGGCGTAATCTGCATGGATCATCTTAACGGCAATCCTGGCGGCCAATCTACCTCTCTCCCTGACATCCACGGTGTTGAAAAATTCAAAGCCCATGCTGGCGCCAGGCCCCTGTAAACCGGTTTCTTTTTCTCCTTCTTTGGAAGCCACAGCAATCACAAGTAATCTACTTCTCGTACGCTGGTCCTCTGCAAAGAGACCCTCGGAATTTGCAACGGTTATCTTCTGGTTGGAATCAAGATAGATGGTCCTGACCTCGTTGATCAGATCGGAATAATTGAATGCCCCTTCATGTGCCAGTTTCATCACATGATACTTATCGCTTTTTTTGACCTTATCGGGATAGAAAAGGATGGGGCTGGCCTGCTTAACGTTCCGTTTTTTAAGATTCAAAGCAATATCCTTGTTCTCAGCAGTTCCCAGGGCCTGTACAATACGATCGCAGACTGAGAGTATCGAATCCTCGCTCAGATCGTTTGTGAAGGCATATATCGCGGTTTTTCCAGTGATGCCTCTCAAGCCGATCCCGTGTGAAACACCGGAATTGACGGTTTCCAAATTGCCATTGGTCATCTCCATATTTGAGCTGGTTTTCTTCTCTAAAAAAAGATCGGCAAAATCAGCTCCGCCTCTCATCATTCTGTTGAGGGCCTTCTTCATGAGTTTTTGTTCCATTTGTTCTCTCCCTCCAGTAGTTTTGTGATTTTTTTGTTGTAATGCTTCATCTTCTCAATTTCCTCTATTGTGAATCCCTCAGACCAGAAAAAAGGAAGAACGGTGTTGTTCAACTGTATCGGATCCCAATCAGCGGGCAGTGTATTTGTTTCAAGTACCTTCTCGAACTCTTTAGTGCCCGGTATGGGGGTGTATTCGTTAATCTCGGGGAAGACATCGAGATCACGGCAGATGTTGTGGATCTCAATGGTTTCCCGAAAATGCTGACCCGGGAGGTTAACCAGGAGAAATACCCCAAGCTCTTTTTTTGTAAAGCCCGCTTCAAAGAGTATTTCCATGGCCGTGTTGAATTCCTCAGTGGTGACCTTACTGCCGGTATCTCTTTGGAGGTCCTCGTCCACTGTTTCAAGTGCGATCTTGATCGTTTTAACGTTTGCCCGCTTCATCAGCCTGGCAGTTTCTCCTGTCAGGAGCCTGGCATGGATTCCATTTGGCAAATGGAGCATGACCCCTCTCCCGGGCAAACCTCTGTTGATAATCTCTTTAAGCAATACATCAAAATGTGCTTCGTGGTTCACCAGAATGGCATCATCAAAGAATGCGATATTCCGGACCTTGAATTGATCGGAATATCTCTCAATGCTATCGGCCAGTCTTTCAGGCTTTTCCTGTTTAAAGTCGTGGAGAAACGGGGTGGCACAGTATGTGCACCGGTACGGGCAGCCAACGGATGTCAGGAAGACGAGATGACTTGTTTCGTGTTGGTAGAGATCGTAAAGAGGGATGAGGTTGAACTCGCCTTCGATTCCGGGTTTCATGTCAATCCCATTTTTCCTTAAAAATGGGATCACCTTTCTGATTCTGCTGTTGGAACAGACCACATCCGCGCCGGAATCCAGGGCATGTTCTTTCATCAGATTGGGATAATTACCCCCGAGAAAGGTTTTCGTATCAGGGAAAATGGTCTTGACATTCTTAATGACTTCCCATGGACCCGGATACCAGTAGGTCATCGCTGATGTAACAAAGACTGCATCCGGCACCCAACCTTCTGTTTTTAAGCCAAGGAGCTTTTTGATAAATAATTCTTTGGAGATACCATAGCGCTTCAAGAATCTTGGAACCGTTTTCAAGGCATCCGGCTTTTGAACCTTTTGGCTGTTGAATTTCCCTGTACCATTCCACTTGGACTTTGGACTTTTTCCCTTCAGTCGGGTCTGTTCGGGATCATAACGGTCCAGACAGTCAATGAGTTTTAAATCATGACCGCTCCTATCAAGATATCCGGCCAGGATCAGGAGCCCCAGTGGCTTTAACCAGTAATCATAAGCGGCCACATCGTAGATCCATGGATTGACAAGCAGTATCCTCAAATCGTTCATTCCCTTCGTTTTGCAGTTATCCACCACCGTTGTTGGGAACCGGTCTTCCATCCAGGGAGAAGAAGCCAACCACAGTCGGGTCGAACATGAGATTAATGCTTCCCACGGGACCGTTTCGCTGTTTTCCGATGATAATCTCTGATGCATGGGGCTGGTTAATCCGCTGTATCTCCGATTCATCGGAAGAGTGCTTACTTCTCGTGTAATAGGCCTCCCGGTGGATGAACAAAACGGTGTCGGCATCCTGTTCAATGGCACCCGATTCTCTTAAATCCGAGAGTCTGGGGCGTTTATCCTCACGTTGCTCAACGGATCTTGAAAGCTGAGAGGCTGCCACGACGGCAATATCCATCTCTTTACCGAGGATCTTCATGGAACGCGATATCTCTGTGATCTCCTGTTGCCGGTTTTCGCGATTTCTGCCGCTGTTCATTAACTGGAGATAGTCAATGATAACGGCATCAAGACCATATTCCTTTTTGATTCTCCTGACCTTGGTTCTCAATCCTCTCGGGTCGAGCATGGAATCATCATCAATGATAATCGAGGTCTCCATAAACTTACTGGCGGCATGGGTCAACCGCTCCCATTCATCAGAGGTCAGATCAGCCTTTCTCAGCTTCTCAAAGTTGACCCTTGATTCAAGGCTCAGCAGTCGGAGTGCGATCTGTTCCGACGACATTTCGAGACTGAATATCCCCACTTTCAGACCGTGATCAACGGCCATATTCCTGGCAAGCTGCAGGGCAAGGGCGGATTTTCCCATGGAAGGTCTTGCCGCCACAATAATCAGATCAGAGCGGTGAAAGCCGGTAGTCATTTCATCGAGAGCTCTGAATCCGGTCGCAAGACCTGTGACATAAAGGTTGCCCTCCGGGGAGTTGTGCCTTATTTTGATCTGATCGAGTTTGTCAAATGCGTTGTGAACAATCTTTCCAATGGGGGCATAAGATTTATCAATGTATCTTTCTCCGATGCTCAAAATACTTCTCTCCGCCTGATCAAGAATATTCTCAACGTCGTCCAGGCTAAAGGCGCTTTCAACGATCTTACTCCCGGCGGAGATGAGATTTCTCAGAATCGATTTTTCCCGGACCACCTTTGCATAATGCCTCGCATGAGCGGATGTGGGAACGGAGTCCGCCAGCTGCGCGATTGTGATCTCCCCGCCCACTCTTTGAAGATTCCCCTGCTTACGCAGCAGATCCGTCAGCGTCAGCGGGTCGATGGCCTCGGCTTCGTCATAGAGGATTTCCATACAGTTGTATATTCTTTTATTGGCCTCGTTATAAAAATCCTCATGTCTGAGGATTTCCATGATATCCCCCGTTATCTCAGAATCAAGAAAGATTGATCCGAGAACGGCTCTTTCAGCCTCAATATCGTTCGGGGGGGTCTTCATATTATTCGCCATTAAGGGGTGTCATCCTTTCAGTTCCGGTGCCCGTTTTCCGTACTTTCTGATCAGGGCAAAGAGTATGATGCCCGCTATAATCAAGATGATGCTTATGACATGGGCTGCCCGCAAATCTCCCCACCAGAGACTGTCAAGCCTTAATGATTCAATAAAGAAACGGGCGATAGAATAGAAGATCATATAAAGGGCCAGGATCTCCCCGAAGTTCTTTCTTTTCTTCTTATAGAACCACAACAACAAGAAGAAAACGCCCACATTCCATGCTGATTCGTAAAGAAAGGTCGGGTGGAAGAATTCAAATGATTCGTACCCCGGCATTCTGAATTTAGGCGGGACATACATCTTCCAGGGAAGGTCGGTGGGCTTCCCGTAAGCCTCGTGATTGGCAAAATTACCCCATCTGCCGATAGCCTGTGCCAGCGGCAGCATCAGGGCGGCTATGTCAAAGCCCTGGAAAAACGTGAATGTGCAGTTCTTCCGGAATCGGGTATATAGAAAGATGCCCAGCATAGCGCCCAAAACGCCTCCGTGTATGGCCATTCCGCCATGCCAGGTCTTGAAGATCTCACCGGGCATCCCGGAATACACATCCCATCTGGAGAAGACATAATACAGTCTTGCGCCAATGATGCCGGTAAAGACTCCAACGATGATAGCCTCGGCAACCTGTTCGTCATCGATTCCCTCTTTCAGCGCGTATCTCCTCCCGATGATATAGCAAAGGATGATACCCGAAGCAATGATGATCCCGTACCAGTGAACTTCAAACGGTCCGAGCGATAATGCCACCGGATCGATGTACAGTTCGTTGCTGAAAGATGCCTTGAGGAAAAAGAACATGCCGATCAAAGCGGCTAATACAATCACTGCGATCATTATTTTTTTCATACGCTACCCCTCACTCTGAATGATTTGTTTTCTGTATTCTCAGCTGCCCGCAAGCGCCATCTATATCCGTTCCTTTTTCCCTTCTCAGAACGGTTTCAATGCCATTAGTCTCCAGGATCTTCTGAAAGTGTTCAACAGTCTTTAATGACGGCCTCTTGAGTGTTGAATCCACCGGGTTTAAAGGAATGAGGTTCACATTGACCTTCATACCCCCGAGAACCCTGGCAAGTTCAGCTGCGTCTTGTTCACTGTCGTTAAAATCCTTTATCAGCATGTATTCAACCGTTATTCGCTTGCTGGTTATCGCTGTATAGTCTTTCATCGCCTGGATGAGTTCCTCGAACGGGTATTTGCTATTTATCGGCATGATCTCGTTTCTCTTTCTGTTATTCGGGGCATGAAGCGATATTGAGAGGACCACTTCGGGAAATTCAGAAGCGAATGTCATCATCTTCGGTACAATGCCGGCTGTTGAAACGGCGATCCGTCTGTTCGAATAATCAAACATATCCTTGCAGGTGAGAATCCTGATGGATTTGATTAGATTATCATAGTTGAGAAACGGTTCGCCCATGCCCATAAAGACAATGTTACCAATACGGTCCGGGATTTCTTTCTGCATTTTCAGGATCTGACCGATGATTTCACGGGTCTTCAGGTTTCGCTTAAACCCGCTCTTTCCCGTTGCACAAAAGGCACAGTTCAGTTTGCATCCGACCTGCGTGGAGATACAGGCGGTAATGCGTTTTGGATGATAAAGGAGAACGGACTCAATGGTGTTACCGTCTTCAAGTTTGAAGAGGAATTTGGTTGTGTTGTCCGTTGGGGATACCTGTTTTTTAACCGTTTCGGGTAATTTGATGATGTATTCATTTCCAAGTTTTTCCCGGAAATCTTTGGAAAGATTTGTCATTTCGGAGAAATCAAAGATATTTTTTTTGTACAACCAATCGCCTATCTGTTTAGCCCGAAATCTCTTGAAGCCGCTTTCTTCAAAATGCGTCTCCATCTCTTCCAATGTCATATCGTTTAATTCTATCATTTCAATCAGCCTCATCAATAACAATTTTTAAAGTTTGTATAATAGTCTGCTATAGTACAAAGGAGTTATAGGTCTTGATCGTGTTCGGTAAAACAAACCCCTCCTTGTCAACCGCAAATCGAATCTTGTTCTTGACAATCTCGAAAAAGGTCTTATCGAGATCTTCAAATGCCAGTTTTCTGAGTTTATCAATACCGGGGTAATACCGGTTTTCCTCGAGGGAGTCCGATAAAAAGAGAATCTTACCGACCGGCTCTTTAAAAGGATACCCCGATGTATGGTATCGAACGGCATTGGCAATGATGTCTACATTTTTCAGATTTGGGTACCTTAATTTCAGATCCACTGCTGAAACCTTTCCATGAAGGAGTTTCGGTTTCTCACTTTCAAACCGGTCCGGTCTGATTCCCATATCCAGTGCTATCACAAACAGTTCATTCGCAGAGTGGCTCCTGAAAGTATCATGGGCAAGAGCCGCAATCTTCACCATATATTCCGGTACATCATAACGATTCGCCAATCTTACCGCAAAATCCAAAACGCCTTCCGAATGCAGAAGGCGTTTTTCAGATACCTCTTTTTGAAGCCTATTCCTCAACTCCTCAACGATTGTATCGTATTTCAAAGGTCACCTCAGTCTCGTTCTTAGCATGGATCTGCAACGGGATTGTCATCAGTGTTGAAACGGGTCTGCCGTAATCAACACGGTCCACGGTCACCTCAGCGTCTCTGGGAATGGTGAAGTTTAGCTGGATATCCTTTTCGGACTCTGAGAAATTCTTCGCTGTAAAACGATAGGCCTGAATGTAAGTATCGCCCGTTCTGTTCGATTGAATCTGTTCCACCTTACCCTGGATATCATAAGCCTTTCCATAGTTGATCTCCAGTTGCTGTCCGGCACTCTTATTGGAGATGAGATCCTCGCCGAGGAATAGGTCTTTCCCGTTCTCAGCCTTAATCATCCGGACCTTTCCGGCAGGTAGCTCAATGGGCAGTTTATCGATCTTAATGGTCTGATCGAGGGCTTGAAATTCGCTTCTTGAATTGCCATAGTAACCGTTATAGGTAAATATCTTCTGATAATCCAGAGCCGATGTCGTAAATCGCTCGTAATGGAGATAATCAGGTGAGAACTCAAAATGCCCCGGGATCGGATAGATCTTGTATTCCTCAAAATCAAGCGGTGGTTGCGATGAGGATTGCTCCGCCATGAAATCCATGCTCCGGGCTACCTTGTAGTTCTGCTGAGGCTCTGATGTGTTGATCTCACCTGAAAAGATGTAAAGATTATTGGTTTTAACCGTGCTTTGTGTCTGGTTGTTGATCATCAGAAGGCCGTCTATTGCTGCTCTCCCTTGAATCTGTTGCAGCTTGAGGTTGTAAACGACGCTATAACCGAGATTGTTGAACAAATACGAATAAGTGGTTTTTTGAACCGGGTTCGAAAAACTGAGCTGCAGGTACTGCGTCTTTTTCCCGATATCAAGGTCCTTGAAAACGGGCTGACCGTTTTTCGGTTCGAAGATGCCTGCATCAGAGGATAACAGAATCGGAGAAGAACACAGGAGTTGATAGGACTTGACGGTACCATCTTCATACATCCAGTTAATCGTCTGCCCGACTCTTTTTTCAAGCGCTTCATCGAGATTCACAGCTTCCTTTTTGATCCATTTAAAGGCGGATGGAAAGGGTTTTGCATAAAAAGAGTCTTTAATCCAGCTGCCGGGTACCGTTACACGCACGCTGTCACTGTCAAAGGTGATTTCCTCACCTTTTAAGGCTGTGTTATCCGGGTATATCATCAAAAACTCACCAAAAGCTATTCCGCTTAAAAGAACCAGCAAAATAATCAAAAGACCGGATATTTGTTTTCTCATACTTTCACTCCCGTTCATAATAGTTTCCATAGTTTTCTTTCACTGGTGGATATTGCCGTTGCCCCTTTATTAAAGATATGTTCAGCTTCTTCTACTTCTTTTACGAGACCGGCGGCTATCATCTTCTGTTTTTCAAATCCCTTCTTAACCAGATAGTCCTTCACCTTCGGAAAAACAGCCCCCGGCAGGATTTCCAAAAAGGTCGGCGCTATTGATTCCAGCATATCCGAGAGTCTTCTCATTGAATTACTGTCAAGTGCGAAACTTCTTAACACACTGGGAACACCAAAATTCCTGGCAACTTCAATGATTTTCGGCTTGACGGTTATCACACCGTCAACACCGTTTAAGGTGAGGTAACGAAAAGCATATTCACCGCTCGACAGACCCTCGCAAAAATCTATATCCACGAAGAGCTTCAGATTCTTTCTCTTGATCTTTTTGATATATCCCGGAAGACTGACGATATCCGATCTTAATAGAAAAACAGTGTCGCCGGGGTAATCGGCCAACTCTTTGAGCTCTTTTTTCGGATTCCAGAGAGCGGCAATGATTTTGGTGACCTCGTAATCAATCATCGTAATGGCCTGATTCCATGAATTCGACGAACTGTTGGGCAATGGCGGGATCAAATCGTCGACTGTTATCGCTCTTTATGACACTCAACGCCTCATCGCGACTCATAACCCCTGTCGAAAATTCCGAGTCAACGGTGTTTCTTGCGTTGTCATACCAGTTGACGATCGTTAAAACCCTGACCCAGTAGGGGATGTCCTCCCCTTTGAGGCCGTCGGGAAATCCCTTCCCATCGTATCGCTCATGATGATTCCTGACAAACGGAATAAAATCGTTTAATATTTCCAGGGTGGAGATATACACTGAGCCCGTTATTGTATGATCCTGCCCGGTCTCTTCGAATGTCCTCAGTCTTGTGGGTGAGTATAGCATCAGCTGTTCAAGGCCGATTCTTCCCACATCGTGAAGCATGGCATAATGGATAAAACTCTTCTTCTCCGATTCCGGGAGCCCCAGGCGAACGGCAAAGTCGGTAAAGATCTCCGCAACTCGCTGAGAATGGCTGTAACCCCTGTCGTCTTCAACCTCCATCAATACGATAAAAGGTTCAAGGACAGCTATTATCCTCCTTCTCATTGAATATGGCGAGCAGAAATCAAAGGTGGCATTTGTATTGTGTGCCAAAAACCAGTTGACCGCCAGAAAGAGATTCTTTTTCTCCTTTTCACCCGTTACACGGAATTTCTTTTCCCCGTTGAGATAACCGTTGATCTCCGTGCGTTCAATGATCTGAAGATGTGTGCCCTCTGATATGACATCATCACTGTCATTGATATACGCATCCTTCGGGAAGGGCATATATTCAAGATATACATCCAGGAGTTCTCCGATTACCTCCCTTGTTTCCGGGTCATCAATACTCATAAAAGGGTACTTTCTCCCGTATCGTTCCATTTATATCACTCCCATTACTTTAGCCGAAATAATTTGACAGATTGATTATCATTGCCTTAAAGGCTTCTATAACGGGATTCATGATGATTTGAGCTATACCCAAAACGATCAGCCCCAGCAATATCAAAATGCCATATATCTGATACTTCATGATTGATTTCATGTGCTTTGATGTCGTCATTATAGACCAAAATTGAGATGCATCCAAGGGCATGACCGGAATCATATTGAAGACAGCAATAATGAGATTCGTTATCATAAAACTGCCCAGGAGATCCGAGAGATACATAATCGGAATCGATGCGCTGAATGCACTGGTGTTAAAAAAATAACTGTACTTATGCAATCCGAAACCGTAAAAGATCAAACCGGTTGCAATAGCCAATAACATACTGAATAAAGGTCCGGCCATTGATATCAAAAACAGATCACGGCTCTTATTCTTCAATTTCAGGAGATTAACGGGGATCCGCCTTGACCAGCCGAAACCAAAAACAAAGAAACAGGATATTCCCACCGGGTCAATATGTTTCAGGGGATTCGGTGTGCATCGCTTAAGGATCCTCGGTGTATCATCACCAATCTTAACAGCTGTTAGGGCATGTGCATATTCATGCAGGCCAAGTGCAAAAAAGACCGCCGGTATCCGGACGAGCATTTCTCTTAGAAAAATCCTCAGATTAAAATCAGAGAAAAACTGCATTTAAAAAAAACACCCTTTATACAACAAATTTAACGAAAAATTCCCTGAATTTCTTCTTGATCAACCCCTGATCGATCTTGGGGAAGTCACCATCAAAATAGATCCACTCCCCGTCAACCATTGTTGCAACGACATCAGAAGCCCGTCCGCTGTACACAACATTTGACAGAAGATTATTCTCCGGAATATAATGAATTCCGCTTGTATCCACAAATGTTATATCAGCCTTATAGCCTTCCTTCAACTCTCCGGTATCTTTCCAGCCGACAGCCCGGGCGGCATTTTTGGTGGCCATATCAAGCGCCGTCTTAACGGGAATCGTTTCGGGATCACCTGTGTTTCCCTTATTGACAAGCGAGGAAAGATACATCTCTTTCCACAGATCAAGGGAGTTATTACTCGCAACACTGTCTGTCCCAAGTGCCACATTTAAACCCTTGTTGATAAACTTTCTGACCGGAGCGATCCCGTTGGCCAGCTTCAGATTTGAAGACGGGTTGTTAACGGGTGTGATACCATTCTCTTTCATCACCTCAATGTCATCATCGGTCACATGCACACAATGCGCGGCGATTGTCTTGTTTTCAAAGAGTCCCGTCTCGGCAATCTCGCGGAAAGTGTACATATCCCTTTCCCGTTTGCTCTCCTTCAAGTGGATGTGAACCAGGGAATTTTGTTCCTTAACGCATTGCCCGATCTCTTTAAGGTAATCCATGGAACACATATAGGGGGAATGAGGACCGAACCCAATGTTTATCCGTCCCTTCGCTTTTGAGTTCCATTTGTCATAGATGTCGATGTTTTTTTGAAGCCGGCCGTTTTCATCGCCTTCATCGACCAGCCCCCTGGTGATATAGCCCCGCATACCAAATGCCTCAACAGCCCGGCAGATATCATCCAGGAACATGTACATATCAACGAACGATGTGATACCATTTCGTGCCATCTCCATCATCGAGATCATGGATGAAAGATAAATCGAATCGCCGTCCAGCTTATCCTCGTTCGGCAGGATCCGGCCGAACAACCATTCCTCAAAGGGAAGATCGTCCCCGATTCCCCTGAGAGCGGCCATACCCGTGTGAGTATGGGTGTTGATAAACCCCGGCATCGCAAGCATCTCTTTTCCCTCAAAAGATTCAACCGTCATCTCCGCCGTCGTCTCCGGGCTCCCCTCGCCGATCCGGGTAATAACCCCATCTTCTATCTCAATAAAACCGTTTTCCATCAAACGCTCACCGGTGTAAATTCGGATATCCTTCAACGTTTTCTTCAATCTTATCCTCTCCCCGAAAAATCTCTCCGCTTTCTCTCTGCTGAATATTTATGCCCCTTGGCAATCCCGGATTCACTTGATTTATAATACCCTTTTGTCATGGCGTTTTTCCCTTTGTACATCGTCATCAACTGCTTTTTATACTCTGAAGCCCTGTCGTTCATCATCTTCAACATGGTCTTTTCCTGTTTTTCAACCGCTCTGACCAGATTGTTGATGGGCTTCTCATCGTTTCTTTCAGCTTCCATCAATTCTACAATCAGATCCGCCCGTTTATCAAGCAGCGGATCAAGACTCTTGCTCTCTTCCTGATTTAATGCCTCTATGATTTTCTCCGAGACATCTCTGATCGCTTCCAGGATCGTGCGTGCTTCTGCCATCTTTTTGACACTTCCTGTGATGAATATCGTTTGTCTTATATAATTATACCATTTATTGAAGGCTATATAGAAGAAGAATATCTACACATATGAGAAGGGCTTTACTTATTAAATCTCTCATTCTCATCGCTTTGTTCAAAAAGATGATGTTTGATCCATTGCTTAGCCTCTTCTTCAGCTTCATCAGGATAGGGATATTCCAGGTTAAGGCAAACATCCGAAGCGACCCGGGAGAAGAGATTCATCGTGTTTATCAGGGCCCTTTTAATATCCTCCCTCCGGTTTGTTTTACCCTTTTTTATAAATCGAATTTCTGTGACCGATTTCGACAACAACAATGATGACTTTTGCATCATCGATCTTAGCCAGGATTCTGTAATTACCAACCCTGTAGCGCCATTTGTCCTTTAGATTCCCTTGAAGACTTTTTCCGAACTGTCTCGGGTTAGAACAATGAACCAAATTCTTTTCAATATATGAAAGGATGAATGCTGAAATCTGTCTGTCAAACTTTTTCAGCTGTTTTAATGCCTTTGAAGTGTATTCAACGGAATAAGACTTAGCAGGCTTCACAGACCCAGTTCTTTCTTCACTTGTTCATGAGTGATTGTTTCTTTATTCTTCTCCTCTTCCCAGACTTGATTAAACAAAGCCAGGTCATGTTCATCCTCTATCTTTTCGATGAGAGCCTGTCGAATAAACGACGATAAATCCATGTTATGCATTTTAGCGTATTGTCTGATTAAAGCATCGTCTTTATCATTGAGTCTAAAGGATATTGTATTCATATGATCCTGCTACTAAAAACATATACATAAGTATAGATTTAGACAATTTCTGCTTCATCCT
>CAZVWW010000007.1:8278-38189 GCA_964631265.1 uncultured Thermotogaceae bacterium | reverse complement strand
GTTGCGGGAGGTCTTGTTGCCGGTGCCGGAATGGATGTATTCCGGCACATGGCAGAAGGCTCTGTTCTCTTCCTCGATATAGGGTTGATCTTTATATTCGCCACGCTTTTCATGAATATCATAAAGGCTTCCGGTGGAACAGAGTATGTAGTTAGAGGGATTATAAAGACCTTCCACACAAGGAAAAACCTCATGCTTATCTTTTTAATGGCCGTCATTCTAATACCCGGGGCTTTAACCGGAGCCGGCAGCATTTCCGTTCTGGTAGTTGGTGGAACTGTGGCATCTGCCTTAACCGCCATGGGACTTGAGAAGAAGATTGTGGCCGCCATTATATTTATCATTTCCGGTTTAAGTGCTGTGGCCCCGCCGGTTAACGTATGGGCGATGATGGCTTGCGCGGGAACAGCCGTTCCCTATGTCGGTTTTACCTGGCCGTTGTTAGCACCCGTTATCATTTTGGGCCTGTTTTCGGTCCTTTATCTGGGTAGAAAGGGTAAGATCACTGATAAAAACAAGGCATTAGCTGAAATCCCCGAGCCGAAGAATCTTACGGTTTGGAACGTATTGCCACCATTCTTAGCTCTTATCTTTTTATTGGCCGCACCGAGGATTTGGCCTTTCAGCTTCCCGGTTCTGGGCTTACCGTTAACATTTGCCATATGTTCTCTGGTCGCCTGGCTTTCAAATGTAAAAAGAGTCGAGATCGTAAAAGTAACCAAAGATACGATTCAACAACTCATACCACTCGTCACAACCGTTATTGTCGTCGGGATGCTCATTCAGATCATGAGCTTCAATGGTACCAAAGGACTTCTCTCATTGGCAATCGTTACAGCACCCATGGCATTACTTTACATCATTCTGCCGGTTGTTATTCCGTTGTCCGAGGGGTTATTTGCCTTTGGCGGAGCTGTTGTCCTTGGAATACCGCTGGTTTGGATGTTTAATGCCAGGGGGATCAATCCGGTTATCGCTTTATCGGGCTTAAGTTTGTTGTGGGCACTTGGAGACGCTATGCCGCCAACGAAACTCATTGCACGTTTAACGGTTACAACAATCGGATACAAGGGAAAATACAACGCATTCTTGAAATCCTGTTTGGTTCCCTGGATTGTAATAACAGCTGCCGCTCTTTTGATGATTGCTTTCAGTAATCCATTGGATTTCTTAATGGGATAAATGAGTTTGGAGGGTGTAAAATGAATTTTATTATGATACTGTATTATATCATTACGGGGATAGCCATATTTTTTATGGCCTGGAATTTCATAAAAGCCAAAGACAAAGACCTGAATAAATTAATGCTCTACGCAATCGCCATGTTTCCGCTTTTATTGAGACTATTCAGGCTAAAGTAGACAAGGAGGAATTGTATGAAAATCAGAAAATGGATCATATTGGGAATATTAATATTCTCATTAATCGCTGCCGGGATTCCTCTTTATAATCAAAGGCACTACAAAGAGACCATCGTCGCCAGTCCCGAACTTACCGACACTTTTATGTTAAGTAAATATTTCCCCGAACTCGAGGGAACGATGGGCGATACCCGTGTATATGAATTCAAAGGTGAAAAAGAGGGTGGAAAGTCCCTGGTCATTGCCGGAACGCATGCCAGTGAGATAGTGGCCCCTCTGGCAGGTTATCTTTGGATTGAAAATTTAAAAGTCGAGAAGGGAACGGTTTATGTCATTCCCCGTTTTAACTTAAGTGGATCTCTTGGGACACAACCAGGTGGAGGATTCCCTCTGTTCTTTGATATCGATACCGGTTGGGGAGAGAAAAAATTCAGGATGGGCGACAGAGGCTTGCAGGCATTAGACCAGTGGCCCGATCCGGATGTTTATGTTCACTATCCGGAAGGTCAGATGTTCTCATACATCGATGCAAGAAACACAAACAGAACCTGGCCCGGAAGACCGGACGGCTTTCTCGCTGAAAAGATAACCCATGCCGCCATGCAGATGATTAAAAAAGAGAATATTGATGTTGTCTTTGACCTGCACTCGGCCGAAGTCATGTTCCCGGTTACAAACTGTATCGTTGTACCGGAGGTCAGTAAGCGTTACGCCATTGGCGCATCTTTGTTTGTTAAAGGACGTGAGGGATTTGAATGTCATGTTGAATCCTCACCACCCAATTTCCGGGGCCTTTCCCACCGGGAAATCAGCGATTATTCAGACGCGCTTGTATTCCTTATAGAAGCACCCAGCCTCCATCTTGACCAGATATCAGGACCCAAGACCGAAGAATTAATGTTGGAGGGTAAAGATCCATTTATAAAAGTTGCAGCTAAAGAAGGCCTTTTATATGTCCCGATTGACGAAGACAGGGGCTGGACAATTGAAAGAAGAGTTGGGCAGCAGTCATCCGTCATGTTGGAAGTCATTGATCAGTTCAACAGGAAAAACGAGGACCGGGCTATTGAAATTAAAGCGCCCAAACATGCTGAAATTGTTGAAAAGGGACTTGGCGCCTTTTTCCAAAATCCAGAAAAAGTGCCGGATGATAGAATCTTCAAACAATGATATAATAGGATTGGTTTCCGGTTTAATTCCGGAAATCAATCCTTTAATTTTGGTGATACTATGAAAAAAGAGATATTGTTAATTGTTCTAATAATAGTTTCAACTGCTTTTTGCGGATTGTCTACAAGCATAGACGGCAAGGGACTTTATCATTATCCGGATATGAAAACCCCGGTTCCGGCAGAGGCAAAACAGGCCGAATTGTTCAAGGTCTCTGAGGCCGTTTTTTATACGATTGAAATGCCTGATGAAACCAAAACAACGCTCCTACTCGCAGGAGTGGATACTGAATGTGTGCCAACGGCAAAATTCTGCCTGAAAGAAGCGGCTAATCATTTTATACAGAATTTCCTCAATTCCATCAACAGTGAAACGGTATATTACATAAAAGACGGGGAAACAGAGGAAGCCCTGATATGGGTGAAAAAAGGCGGAAACGACTATCTGATAAACCTGCTCCTGATAGCCAACGAATTTGCCATCGTTAAAGCAGATCTCGGGTTACTTGAACCTCACTATAATGAGTATCTTAAGATTAAAGAAGAGAAAACACCTGTTATGGAGAAACAATTAGGCAATTAGATGATATTAGAACTTTCTGTCATAGGGGTCATCGTTTCCTCTTTGTTTATCATGGTATTCGGGTTCTTTCCGGGCGGTATCATTGTACCGGTGTATTTTTCACTTTACCTTTTTCAACCATCACGAATCATCATAACCCTTGTTATTTCAATCCTCGCGGTGTTTATTTTCAAACTGCTGGCCACTCGACTCGTACTTTTCGGGAGACGGCGATTTGTTTTCATGATTGTATTGGCTTCCTTTCTGGCGCTTCTCTTTAATGCTTTTTTTGAAAGTTACAGCATTAACGTGTCGGGCTTCCAAACCATTGGCATCCTCATCCCCGGACTCCTGGCGAACAACCTATACCGGCAGGGGTTTTTAAAAACGCTTTCATCACTCTTCATCGTTTCAACGATGGTATTCTTTATTTACAGGCTGGTTTTTCTCATATGACTTTCTCGAAAAATAAGAAACACCGAATCCTCATTTCCTGGTCGATCCTGACAGTTATTTTTATCCTTGTCTACCAGCTTTTCATCCTGGATCACTCGGTCACTACCCCTTTGCAAATGCAGCGGGCCAGGGATTACATGAAAACCCTCAACGAAACAGTCCAAAGAGAACGGGAAAAACGGGGCATCCCAATCGATAGAAAACTGGATCCGAATCATACAGGCCTCATCGGCACTGAACATTCCATCATCACTACAACGTTGGGCCATCTTGAAGCGAAAAGGACCTCGGTGAACCCTGACAACGCCGGATTAGTCGTCAAATTGTTTCAAAAAATGGGACTAAAACCCGGCGACACAGTGGCCATTGGTTCCTCTGCTTCTTTTCCCGGCTTAATTCTTGCCACGCTTTCCGCCTGTAAAGTCCTGGAACTAAAACCCCTTTACATGATTTCCCTGGGCTCGTCACAGTACGGGGCCAATATCCCCGACTTTACCATCATTGACATCCTTACCGCATTAGAAGAAAAACACGGCAAATTGTTCAGACCTCTCGCTGTATCATATGGGGGAAACAACGATACCGGGAAAGGACTCAGCGAGGAGGGCAAAAAACTGATTGAAGCAAAAATCAAACAGACCGGCTACCGTCTGATCTATGAATCCGATTTTGAAAAAAATATCCATAAACGATTGACCCTTTATAATGAGGCTGCCAAGGATACCATAAAATGCTTTGTCAATATCGGCGGGGCGATTGCCAATATTGGAAAAAGTGCTGCCATATTGAATCTTGAACCGGGCTTAAACCGGGAAATTGAAAGCATCCCTTCCAAACAAACCAGAGGGGTTCTATTTGAGTTTGCCGATCGGGAAATCCCCACCATCCACCTGCTGTATATCAAGGGTCTTTCCATTAAATACGGACTGGTCTGGGATCCCATCCCCTTCAGGGACAACACCTTAAAAAAACTTTACACGATTGATGAAAAACAAAAAAAGGCATATTTTGTATTCTTTGCGGGGTATGTGCTCTCCATGTTGGGTTCATTCTTAGCTGTTCTTTTCATTTCACAAAAAAGATGGTATAATCAATGAGACATATTTTTCCTGACATTTTATATTGAAATATATGTTTCTCTTTTTCATTTTTTTTGACTAATCTTCGCAGAATGAGGTGTTCTTTTGAAAAAACGACTGTACAAGTTTCTTGTCTTTATAATTGTCATAGCGATAGTCTGTACTATTTCAGGCTTCAAATTCACCGAGATGTGGGAGGACCCTGTGCTCTATCCGGCAAAGGGGCTTTCTGAAAAGGTTATGCTCAGCAACTGGTTCTCAGAGATCAAGGGCACGGCATTTGATACGCCTGTTTATGTCTTTAAGGGAAGTGAGCCAGGGGGCAAGGTCCTGCTTCTGGGAGGCACGCATGCCAATGAACCGGCTGCCGCCATAACGGCGATTACGGTTCTGGAGAATATAAAGTCTGTTGATAGGGGAACTGTTTATGTGCTCCCGTGGGCCAATCACAGTGCCGTCACGCATACGGATGAGATGGAGGGCAATCCGCAGTTTTTCTCGATTGATACGGGCAAGGATTCCGAAAGAACGTTTCGGTATGGCTCCCGCCGAACTAACTCCACCCATCAGTGGCCTGATCCCACCATTTACATTCACCAGAAGGGAACCAAGCTCGGGGGGCAGGAAGTGTTGAACCTGAACAGGTGCTATCCGGGCAGAAAAAACGGCTATGGCACCGAACAGCTGGCTTACGCAATCACAGAATTAATCAGAGAGGAAGATATCGACCTGGCGATTGATCTGCATGAATCGTCGCCTGAATATCCGGTTAACAATGCCATCGTCTTTCACCAGGAAGCGGCTGAATTGGCTGTAACCGCTCAGATGATGATGGAAATGGAAGGTGTGGATATACGCCTGGAGGAATCACCGACTAATCTCAGAGGACTCAGCCATCGGGAATGGGGAGATTCCACGGAAGTTCAGGCGGTCCTTTTTGAAGTGTCAAACCCCTCTCAAGGACGAATGCGTGGCGAGTCAAGCGAGGAACTCATTGTAACAGGCAAAGACAAATTCTATGTTGAAGCGGCAAAAAGGGATCAGTTGTATGTTCCATATGATAAAGAGGGCTATCCATTGAAACTTCGGGTAGCAAGGCATATTGAGACTTTTCAAGCGTTTGTGGAAACATGGAATATGCTACATCCGGACAAAATGATATCGTTGAGTGGCCTGCCCGGTTATTCTGAAACGCTGGAAAAGGGGTTGGGCCCATATCTTAAGGCGGATTAACTAAACCAACAGAAGGTTTAAAGGAGGGTATTTATGAAAAGAGCTATTGTGTTTGTATTCAGTATCTGTTTGATCGTTGGCGTGACATTTGGTGCAGTGACAGCGCAAACCGTCGCTTCAAGTGACGGGATGGTAGCAGCTGCAAATGCGTACGCGGCTGAAATTGGTGCCGAAATACTTGAAAAAGGTGGAAATGCGCTGGATGCCGCCATTGCGGTCAGTTTTGCCCTTGGTGTTGTCGAGCCCTATGCATCAGGACTTGGCGGCGAAGGGTATGCGGTTATTACCATGGCGAACGGTGAGAAGCACGCGGTTGATTTCAAGAGCATGGCCCCCGGCGGTGTTACTTATGACCTGCTTGAAGAACTTGAAACCTCCATCAGTGATATAAGATACACACCAAAAGGTGCATTGGTCCCCGGAGTGCCTGCCGGAATACAGAAAGTATATGATCTTGGAGCCACATTGCCTTTGGAAGAGCTTATTGCTCCTGCCATAGAACTGGCAAGAGAAGGCTTTGTTGTTAACGAAACATTTGCCAAAGTAACCAGCGACAAATACGAAGCTTTGCTGAACAGTGCTCCCGAATTTTTGAACGATATGCTGGCTTGGGAAACGGGAGATGTCTACAAAAACGAAGCGTTAGCGGAAACCATGGAAATGATTGCAGAAAATGGTATCAAATGTTTCTATGAAGGACAAATAGCAGAAGACATCGCTCAGTACATGGAGGAAAATGACGGCTTCATCACGAAAGAAGACCTTGAAAATTATGTGGCCTATGTGAAAAAGCCCGTTCAGGGGACTTACAGAGGTTACGATGTCATTGTACCGGGTCCTCCTGTTTCCGGTCCTCAACTCATTGCCATTTTAAATATGCTTGAAAACTACAATCTCGGCCTGATGGGCTGGGACGATCCGCTGGCCATTCATATCATCCAGCAGACTCTCGTACTGGAAGATGTGGACAGACGTTACTTCATTTCAGACCCGGATTACTATGACCTGCCGGTTGAAGGCTTTATGAGTAAGGAATACGCAAGAAGAAGAATCATGAAAATCGATCTTAATCAGGCCATTGATCCTGATACTTACTGGGACCATGGCGGAAATCCAACACCTTTTGAAGAGGGAAAATCTTTCGAAGATGTCCTGATTGAAGAAGGCGCAAAAGAAGCAGCGGCTGAACTGGTCAATGTCAAGGAATCACCTTCCACCACTCATTTCTCCATCCTTGACAAAGAGGGCAACGCAGTAGCCTGGACGCAGACCAATTCCAGTTTCTTTGGAACCACTTCTTTCGTCAACGGTTTCTTTATGAACAATGAGATCGGGAACTTTGCTTCCACCTACAGAGATTGGGATGTCATCAATCTTGAACCCGGTATGAGACCCCGGACGACTATCTGCCCCACCATTATTGAAAAAGACGGAGAAGTCCGATTTATTATTGGAACTCCCGGCGGTGGCAGAATTGTTTCCACGATCACAAACCTTATCGTAGATCTTATCGATTTTGAAATGCCGGTAGACAAGGCGATTGCCAAACCGAAATTTGTCGGCTATGTCTGGTATGACAAAATCAGAATGGAAAAAGGCCTTCCCGAGAAAACCCTGGAAGCACTCGAGGCTTTGGGACATGAATTGAGATTATATGAATACCCGGACCTTTACTTTGGTGGACCAAACCTTATCTCTGTAGGACAAGACGGAATGATGATCGGGGCAGGTTCCATCAGAAGAAACGGTGCGGCTTCAGCTCCTGAGATGTAATAAAAAGGAAGGATGAATAGAATGAAAAGACTCTTAATTGTACTCTTAATGGCTTTAATCACCGTAGTTGCTTTTGCGGATGAGCAAACAACCGAGACAACAACCTTTGAAGAACCCATTTTAATCACATCCGGTGGACAGTCACCGGGTGCTTTGCAGATGATGGTCCTGGCAAAAACCGGGGGTTTTGACTTCGAGTTTATCAAGGATGTTGAACCCGCAAAAGAAAACATTGCAGCTTTCAACACGATCATTGTTGTTGTCGGCGCCAGCGGGAAAGGGCTTGGAGCAGCTGGGATCGATGTTGACGATGAAATCGCCAGGCTCGAAGAACTCGTGTCACTGGCAAAGGCTGAAGGTAAAAGCGTCATCATTGCGCAGATCGAAGGGGCAACCCGAAGAGGGCCCTCATCCGATAAGATCAGCGATGCCATCGCTCATGAAGCTGAACTGCTCTTGATTAAGAAGGATGCGGATGAAGACGGCAAATTCACGACTATTGCCAATGAAAACGAGATCGAAATCATTCACTTTGAAAAGACATCTGACGCCAGAGGCGTTTTGAAAGACGTTTTTAACAAGTAGACTTAAACAAACCCGGGATTAAGTTCCCGGGTTATTCTTTATTTACAGGGGGTTGGTTATGAAAAAGATAGTACTTATCTCAACACTATTGGTGTGCTTTTTGTTGACAGCTTTCAGCGCCCATTTTTATCCGGATATAAGACCGGGATACGGCGTTACTTCTCAAAAATGGCTTTCAGATTATTTTAAACCTTTAAAGGGAACAAACATGGACACACCGGTCTATATAATGGACAGCGGGGAACAGGGAGCCACTTTCCTACTGCTCGGGGGGACTCATGCCAGAGAGATAGCGACCACAGTGAGCGCGACAGTCTTCATCGAAAATGTCATCGTTGAAAAAGGCAGGGTGATTGTCATACCCTTTGCCAACAGTAGTGGTGCGTCCATACCCGATCAGAGCACAGACATTCCACATTTTTTTAAGGTTGATAGCAGGACCGGCCCAAGATATATCGTTTACGGAGACAGAAGAACGGATATTGAAGATCAAGGCGAGAAAGACCCTGAAACCTTTGTTCATGACCCTTCAGGAATGGAGATTGAAAACGGGGCGGAGGCCAGAAACCTTAACAGGAATTATCCCGGGGACCCGGAGGGAAACGCAACGCAGAAACTGGCCCATGCAATCCTGGAACTGATCAGACAGGAGAAGGTGGATTTTAACCTGGATATGCATGAGAGCGATACCCCCAGAACCGTCGTCAATGATGAAGGAGAGCGATATCAAGGAGGCAGACTCGCTTATATGTTAGTTTGTCATCCGCGCGGTCTTGAAATCGGAGCCATGGCCGTGATGATGATGGAGGATGAGGGGATCCCCATGAAACTTGAAGAATCCAGTTCCAAGTTTAGAGGGTTGAGTCATCGGGAGATAGGAGACAACACCGACTGCATCTCGTTCCTTTCTGAATCACCCAATCCCGGCCAGGAGCGATCGACGGGGGAAAAAGATGTCATCAACGATCCCGATTATCCCCTGGAGCATCGAGTCGGCATGCATCTGACCCTTATTGGTAATCTCTTTGAGATGTACAACATGATGAACCAGCAACAGATTGAAGTCGAAGACCTTCCAACCCATGATGAACTAATGGAAGAGGGAATCGGTTCTTTTCTTAACTAAGGAGTGTTTCTATGCCTGAATCTTTATTCTTTTTTGTAATGCTCGGCAGTTTTATCCTGTTCGCAGCTGTGAAAATTCCCATATCGGTCTCTCTGATGTTTTCAGCGATCTGCGGGGCGCTTGTTTCCGGTAACTTCTTCCCCATACGGCATCTTGTAGAAGGGTCATTCGGTTATTTAGACGCAATCCTCATCATTGCCTCTGCCATGATCTTTATGGAGTCTATCCGGGTATCCGGTCTCTTAAATGATCTGGCCTTGAGAATGGCCTGGAAATTCAAGAACAAACCACTCTTTCTGCTGATGCTTATGACACTCTTCATTATGAGTGCCGGTATGATAACCGGATCATCTTCAGCTGCTGTTTTAACAACCGGAGCCATTGCATTCCCCGTCTTAAAGGATTTGGGACTTAATAAAAGAAAGGCCGGCGCCCTGATCGCGATGGCCTCAATATTTGGAATGATCGCTCCCCCCATCAATATTCCGGCGATGATCATCGGTCAAGGTGTGGATATGCCTTATATTGGCTTTACAGCACCTCTTTTATTTCTGACCTTTCCATTAGCAATAATATCGGCACTTACAATAGGCGCGAAAGACGTCAAGGTCATAAAAGAACAGCGTTTGAAAGTCAAGGCCGGTTTCTCCGAAAGCTGGAAATTATATATCCCGATTGTTATCTTTGTAATCCTGATGTATTTCGAAAACACATCCTCTTTTTCTCTTGGTCTCCCGCTGGTCTTTATAATCTGTTCCCTCATTGCAACCATAACGGGGAAAAACAACTTTATAAGAGTATCAATAACTGCTTTAAAGGAGTCCATTGGGATTCTTTCTATTCTTGTCGGTGTGGGAATGTTTATCCAGATCATGACAATGAATGGCACAAGAGGGTTTGTTGTCAATTACCTGAACGATCTTCCCGAGCTTGCTCTGATATTTGGCATTGCAATTGGGGTTCCCCTGTTCGGAGCGGTGTCGTCCTACGGCTCAGCTTCAGTGCTGGGAGTTCCTTTCCTGCTGGCTTTCCTGGGGAATAATGATATAATGGTGTGTGCCTCACTGTCTCTATTGGCGGGCCTGGGAGATATGGTACCCCCAACGGCACTTGCCGGGATCTTTGCCGCTCATGTTGTAGGGGAAAAGAACTATTTCAAGGTCTGGTACAGGGCCCTCCCTTCATTTTTCATCACAATGGTTTTCGGAACACTCACCCTCTATTTCTCAAGCACCGTTGCGGAGTGGGTTAATTATAGTTCTTTCTATCCGATCTTTTTCGTTTCCCTTGTATTAATGGGGATGTTGTTTTTATTCATCGATAAGAAGAGGAATGCAGGTGATTTTGCATGATGTTGATTTATTCCCTAATAACCGTTTTTATTATTTGCGTCTACTTATACATCAGTTGGAAAGATGCCAAGAAGTGGGATTGGATCATGATCGGGATGATCATCATACCCATGATATTAAGGGTTTTAAGGATAAAATGAACCTGAGCGGGAAAAAATCGCTTTAACGTGGAGGTTTTACAATGAAAAGAGTCATTCCCGGATTTCTTTTACTGATATTCTGTACGCTCATTTTTTCCGGTGTCCCGGAGGACTTTGATATACAGGGGCATCGGGGATGCAGGGGGTTGATGCCGCAGAACACACTGGCCGGTTTCAAATATGCCATGGAAAAGATCGGGGTGGATACCCTTGAGATGGATGTTGTCATCACCCGGGACAAGGTCCTCGTCCTGAACCATGATCCTTATCTGAACACAGATAGAACCATGAAAGACGGCGAGTTTCTGGATGAAAGGATATACATCAAGGATCTGACCCTTGATGAGATCAAAGAATATGAGGTGGGGCAGATCAAGAACCGTTATCTCTTTCCGTTTCAGGCTCAACTCGAGGGGGTTCGGATACCGACCCTACAGGAAGTGATCGACCTTGTCAAAGAGTGGGAGAAGGAGTCCGGTGAAATTGTCCGGCTGAATATCGAGACCAAGATAAGCCCGATCAATCCAAAAGAGACATTCTCCGCTGAAGTTTACGAAGCGTTATTGCTCGAGCTGATCGATGAAAACGACATCCGGGATCAAGTGACCGTACAGTCTTTTTATTGGAAGATCATCATGGATGTCAAGGAAAAGCATCCGGATATAGATACTGCCGCCCTGATATCGAGCCACAGAATGGGTAATCCGATATGGTTCAACGGCCTTAAAAGATCAGATTATGAGTCCTTCGGAGCTTTTATACAGGCCTCAAATGCTGATATCCTGTCAATGAATTATCAAGATTTAAAGCCCGAATACATCAGTGAGCTTCAAGAGAGAGGAATCAGGGTGATACCGTACACCATCAACAAGAGAAGGGTGATGAGACGGTTTATAGAACTCGGTGTTGACGGGATAATAACCGATTATCCCAATCTCTTGAAAAAAGTGATTGCAGAAATGAGTGACTGACCCGTGTAAGCTATTAAAAAGAACAGTATTGATCAGTAGCCGTGTTCAAGATCTACGATGTCATGGGGTTGACCGTTTTCAAGATAGGCCCGAATGTTGTCGATGGTATGGCGGAGCTGGAAGATCTTCCCCTCTATTGAGTGGGATGCCGCATGCGGCGAGACGATCACGTTCTTAAACCGGTGGAGATCGTATCTTGAGGGCAGGGCATAGGGGGCTTTTCGGTTCGGATAGTTGTACCACGAGTCGATAGCCGCTCCGGAGAGGATATGATGACTGACAGCTGTGTAAAGCGTCTCTTCGTCAATCAGTTCGCCTCTTGCGACATTGATCAGGAATTTGTTGCTTAATAATTCAACATTGCCGGAGTTGATGATTCCCTGAGTGCTTTCTGTGAGAGGTAGAGCGAGGAAGATGATCTCTCCGAATTCCAGAGCAGCGGTCAAGTCTGATGTCAGTTGATCGAATCCATCCACTCTTTTCGTTACTTCCCTTTTGAAGCCCAGGATATTGCATTTAAAACCTTTCATCAGTCTTGCGATATTTCTACCGATCCCGCCGCATCCGAGGATGCTGACCGGCTTGTTCTGTATCGAAGTCCAGAAATCAAACGGATTTTTGGAGTTGTCTCTTCTGTGCCAGTCGCCTTCTTTCATGTCGTTGTGAAATTCCACAACCCGCCCCGTGAGGGCCATGGCAAGTGCGAGGGCTCTCTCGGCTACGATTGAGCTGTTGCCATGATTGTTGGAAACCGTGATGCCTCTCCGTCTGAGGTATTCGAAGTCCAGGCGATTAACCCCCGTAAAGGGAATAAAGATGACCTCGAGTTCTGACGCTTCCTCAAGTATTTCAGCCTTTGGATGGCCCCAGACAACCGCGTGGGCATCTCTTATCTCCCGCTTCAGCCCGGATATGGAATCGGCGTACACAAAACTCGTACCGGGATGGGATTCTTTCAGTTTCTCAATCTCCTCGGGGAAATCGTTGTAAAGATGGGTGTTGAACAGTATTTTTTTCAAAGTCTCTCCTCCATAGCGTTATTCGTGTTTATCATTTCTTTTCTGTTGCGGGGTTAGGGAATTATTCTCCCAATCCTGTTAAAAAACGGAAAACACCCAGGGGGGTGTTTGGTGAATTATACACTCCGACCCGGGGGAGTCGGAGCGAGACTAGATGAAAGGGCTCTTCATTTCTTTTCTGCTGCAGGTTAGGGAATTTATTCTTCCAATCCTGTTAAAAAACGGAAAACACCCGGTGGTTATTTGGTGAATTATACACTCCGACCCGGGGAGTCGGAGCGAGACTAGATAAAAGACCCCTTCAAATGAAGGGGTCTCGATTTATCTGTTAATCCCTGTTATTCAAGTATGATGGCGGCTTCCGGAGCGTTTACGCGGAATGTGAAGGATTCAATCATGAAAAATTCCAGTTCTTCCCCCACCTGTTTGGAAAAACCGACGGAAATGTCCTGACCGACGATGAATTCGAAATCCTCGCTGTTAACCGGCAGGAGGATTCCTTTTCTCTCAAGTCCCGGAGCGGATATCACATTGCCACCCAAAAGATTCTCAAGTCGGTTCTTTGCCGGGTAACCCTTATCATTGGGTTTGAAGAGTAGTGTATAAAGTTCCCTGCCGAGAACCAGGTTGTAGGGTCCTTCTATACCCTCTGCAACAAGCTTTTCAACGCCCTGTGCCGTCGGTGCAACGATGTCATCCTCGACTTTGATCGGTTTTTGCTCTGCAACAGATAGTATTCCCTTTATTCCGGCGCTTTCCAGTCCGTTATAAATGGCCCCGTTTTCCGCTTTGGCAATCTTTTCCGCCGCATCAACAAGAGAATCCGTGTCGACATCCTCAGCGCCTCTTGCCAGCGATTCAAGTTCATCAATCTTTAACCTGAACGGGACCCGGGTCTCGACAAGGGGCAGTACATGTCTCTTGGAATAGCTGACCCCCTTAATCGGTGCGTCATCCATTTCAACCTTGCGACCTGTGTTGACGGCCGCAAAATCCATCCCTTTCGGTCCAACAAATTCAACTGCTTTTCTAGCGGTCAATTTTGAGTTCAACACTCTAACCGCCTCTTCATCTATAAATTGCCACGCCTCTGAATCAATCGGCGCAATATGTCTTCTGAGATTAGCCATTGTCAAGCCTCCTTTTACTTGTTCTTCAAGCTGTTAATGCCGAGTGAACCATCTGAAGGTCCGTTTGTGTTATCGGAGCCCAGGTCCTCTTCTTCTCCCTGACCTTCTTCAAGCGCTGTGATATCACCCTGTGTAAAGAGAAATTCTCTCATCATCTGGTCCCATACAGGGTTGTTTCTGCGCAACCACTCAAGTCCCATGCAGGCATGCTCGATTTCCTCGTCCCGGTTGTGTTCTGTGATGGCCTTGACGCTTGGATCATTTGTAACCGCAGCACGCTGATTATACCAGTCAACGGCCTCCAGTTCCTCGGTCACGCTCTGAATCATCCTGTGATATTCCTTCGTTTCCTCCGGTAGATTGTCTTCATGATATTCGCTCACAATATAGCCCCCTTTAAGATTTTTACATGTTTCACTTCTGTTGACGCACATATAATACGACGAAGTTTAATGATAATTATTCATCCTAACTAAACTGTATTTAGCTAACCTGTGCCCCTTTTGCCGGTTATTTGTTCTGTTTTTTTCTGATCTTGGCCCAGGTGTCCTTCAGTGAAACGGATCGGTTAAAAACGGGGGCCTCGATTGTGCTGTCCTGATCCGTACAGAAATAGCCCTTTCGCATGAACTGGAATTTTTTGCCCGGTTTAGAATCTGCCAGTGCCGGTTCGATGAGGGCGTCTTTCAGAACCTTTAAAGAGTCAGGATTCAGATAGTCCCTGTAGGTTTTACCCTCTTCCATGTCGTTCATGTTTCTCAGGGTCAGCAGTTTGTCATAGAGCCTGACTTCTGCCTTTTTAGCATGTCTGGCACTTACCCAGTGCAGTGTGCCTCGTACTCTCCTCCCATCCGGAGTACCACCGCCTCTTGATTGTGGGTCGTAGGTGCATCTGAGTTCTTTTATCTCTCCGTTCTCATCCTTGACAACCTCTTTGCAGGTGATGTAATAGGCAAATTTCAATCGGACTTCGTTTCCGGGATAGAGTCGGAAGTATTTTTTCGGCGGATTCTCCATGAAGTCGTCCGCCTCGATGTAAATCTCTCTCGAGAAGGGGATCTCTCTCTTACCGGCTGATTCGTCCTCCGGGTTGTTGATGCCCTCGAGTATTTCAGTCTTGTCTTCGGGATAGTTTTCGATGACGATCTTCAGGGGGTTCAGAACGGCCATCATCCTGTTTGTTGTCTTATTCAATTCTTCTCTGAGGCAGTGTTCGAGGAATTCGTAGTCCACAATGCTCTTGGACTTGGCGACACCGATCCCCTCGCAGAAGCTCTTGATAGAGCCGGGGGTAAACCCGCGTCTTCTCAACCCTCTTAAAGTCGGCATCCTGGGATCATCCCAGCCATCAACAACCCCTGTGTTGACCATTTCAAGTAATTTCCGTTTGCTCATAACGGTGTGGCTCAGATTCAGTCTGGCAAATTCGTACTGTTTCGGTCTTTTTTCAATACTCACGTTTTTGATAAACCAGTTGTAGAGCGGTCGATGATCTTCAAATTCCAGGGTGCAGATGGAATGGGTCACGCCCTCTATGGCATCCTCATATCCGTGGGCAAAATCGTACATGGGGTAGATACACCATTTGTTCCCCGTCCTGTAATGGGGCTTTTTCAGGACCCGGTACATGATCGGGTCCCTCATATTGATATTTGAATGCGCCATATTGATCCTGGCTCTCAGCACGCATTCGCCTTCCTCGAACGCCCCGTTTTTCATTCTTTCCAGCAGTTCAAGGTTTTCCTCAACACCCCGGTCCCTGTAGGGGGATTCAACACCCGGCTCAGTGAGGGTTCCCCGATTCTCCCGAATCGCATCAGGGGACTGATGGTCGACGTATGCCAGGCCTTTGTTCACCAGTTCCACTGCCCATTCATAGAGTTGATCAAAGTAATCGGACGCATAGCAGAGCCGGTCCCATTCGGTGCCGAGCCACTTGATATCCTCTTTCATCGATTCCATGTATTCCTCTTCCTCTTTCAGCGGGTTCGTATCATCGAAACGCAGGTTGAATTCGCCACCATATTTTTTAGCGATACCGTGGTTGAGATGGATGGATTTGGCATGCCCAATATGTAACAGGGCATTCGGCTCAGGGGGAAAACGGGTCACCGGTTTGTCAACCCTTCCTGATTTTATGGAGTCATAGACAATCTTCTCAATAAAATTCCCGGGTTTTTTCAGTTTTTTAGCCATTGACAGGCCTCCTTTGGTCTTTCTGTTGTTGTTTTCCCCGCTATTATACCAGATAAAAAAAGAGACCCGCCACGGGGTCTCCGAAGATCCGGATGTGAACGCTCTCTTTACATCTGTTCTTTAGCGACTTGCATTCCTTTTTTTATCGCGGCGAGGTTGATCTCAACCAGTTTTGATTTGTTGCCCGTCAGCTTCTTTTTCAGGGCCTTTTCAAGGGTTTCTATCCCGGTCATCTCAGTTGCCTGGACATACGCACCGAGGACAACCATGTTGGCCACTTTCAGATTACCAAGCTCATCGGCGATCTTGTTGGCGTCCACTTTAATCACTTTTATGTCTTCCCTGTTCGGTTCCCGGTCGATAACGGATGAGTTGAGGATGAGGATGCCGTTTTCAGGAAGTTCTTCCTCAAATTTCAGCAGGGAGGGGATGTTCATTGCAACGACTTCTGTCGGCGTATCCACGATGGGGGAGCCAACAGCCTCTTCATCGTAAACGACCATGCAATTAGCCGTTCCGCCCCGCATCTCGGGACCGTATGAGGGAAGCCAGGTCACGTTTTTGTTGTCGAGCATTGCTGCGTATGATAAAACCTGCCCGATGAGCATAACGCCCTGTCCGCCGAATCCGGATATGATTGCGCCGTGATAAGTGCTCATTTCCCCTCACCTACCTTGTCCACAAAAACGCCGAGCGGGAATTCCTTTATCATCTTATCTTTCGCCCATTCGATGGATTCGAGCGGGCTTTGTCCCCAGTTCGTCGGGCAGGTGGAAACCAGCTCCACGAGGGAGTAACCCAGTCCCTTTTCCTGTGCGATGAAGGCCTTCTTAATGGCGTTTTTGGCCTTTTTGATCTGCTGAGGGGTGAAAAGGGCAGCTCTTTCGAGATAGGCGACCCCGTTGAGTTTTTCAAGCAACTCGCATACGTGAACGGGATACCCCATATCCTTGACATCGCGTCCATAGGGGGATGTGGTCGTTTTCATTCCCTCAAGGGTTGTTGGGGCCATCTGTCCGCCTGTCATGCCGTATATGGCGTTGTTGATGAAGATGGTTGTTACCTTTTCTCCTCTGTTTGCGGTATGAACCGTCTCGGCGGTTCCGATGGCGGCAAGGTCGCCGTCCCCCTGATAGGTGAAGACAATATTCCCCGGTTTTGCCCGCTTCATACCGGTGGCCACTGCCGTTGCTCTTCCGTGCGGGGCGACCGTCCCATCGACGTTGAAGAACTGATAGGCGAAGACGGAGCAGCCGACCGGTGCCACCATGATCGTCTTTTCTCTCATCTTGAGTTCATCGAGAACCTCTGCCACGAGTCTGTGGGCAACTCCGTGCAGGCAGCCGGGACAGTAGGAAAACTCTTTTTCCGTAAGGGATTTTGGCCTTTCCATGATTAGTTTGGAGTCCATTATCCCACCTCCATTTCTTTCTTAAGGGCTTTGAGAACCTCGCGTGGCGTCGGGACAACGCCGCCTGATCTTCCGTAGAAGGGGGTTCTGACTTTCCCGTTTGCGCCGAGCCTGACATCCTCGACCATCTGTCCCTCGCTCATTTCTACACTGAGCAGGAATTGAACGTTGTCTGCCGCCTTTTCGATAACCTGATAGGGGAAGGGCCAGAGCGTGACAGGCTTGATGAGTCCCACCTTTATGCCTTCTTCGCGAGCCATCTTGATAACCGTCTTGATGATCCTGGCCATTGTACCGTAGGCGACAAAGGCGTATTCAGCGTCCTCCATCATGTATTCCTCGTATCTTGTCTCGTTTTTCTCAATCTCACGGTAAGTCCTCTGGTAGCCTCTGTTCATCTCTTCAAGATTAACCGGGTCGATGTCAAAGGATGTGACGACATGCTTGTCTCTCCCCTCGGCCCCGGTCAACGCCCATTTGCTGTGGTCGGGTAAATCGTCGGTGTTTCTGAATTCGGGAAGTGTGACCGGTTCCATCATCTGACCGAGCATGCCATCGGCAATGATGAGTGCCGGGGTTCTGTATTTGTCCGCAAGATCGAAAGCAAGTTCCACGATCTCTACGGATTCCTGCAGCGTGGAGGGGGCCAGGGTTATCAGTCGGTAATCCCCGTGTCCGCCTCCCTTCGTTCCCTGAAAATAGTCGGACTGTGCCGGCTGGATGTCTCCGAGACCGGGTCCACCCCTGACAACGTTTATGAAGACGGAGGGGAGTTTGGCTCCGGCGATATAGGAGACCCCTTCCATCATCAGTGAAAAGCCGGGAGATGAGGTGGATGTCATCACCCGTGTTCCGGTTGATGCAGCACCGTATATCATATTGACAGCGGCAACTTCGCTTTCCGCCTGCAGAAATGTTCCCCCGATCTCGGGGAACCTCCTGGACATATATTCGGGCAATTCGCTCTGAGGGGTGATGGGATATCCGAAATAAAGTCTGCATCCTGCTCTGATAGCAGCCTCAGCCATTGCCTCTGTTCCTTTCATCATGATCTTCTCTTGTGACATATTCAGGTTCACCTCACTTGTCATCTTTCGTCATTTTGTAGACTTTGATGCTCGTATCCGGGCACGTCATATAACAGAAACCGCAACCGATACACTTTCCCTCCGGATCAACGAGTTCTGCCGGGTGATACCCCTTTGCGTTAAAGTCCTCTGAAAATGCGATCAATTTTTGCGGACATGCGCTGATACACAGGCCGCATCCTTTACAACGTTCTTTATCAATCTCTATATAAGCTCTTTTCGGCATATCCAGGCCTCCTTTTTAAACCAACATCCTGTCTATCATTCAAAATATTTTAAAAACCGTTTGATCGTGTAACGTTCAAATCTTGTCTCGTCATCATCCATCTGATCTCCCGCCATTGACGTGAAGAGCACGGGGATCTGTGTTGTTTTGCTCACTGCCTCTGCGAATGCCTCGCCCTTTTCGATTGTATCCCGATCGGTCTCAGCTCCGAGATTGGTGTTGTTGGCAAGGTAATCTATGCGAATCCTTGCCTTTGCGGAGAGTCTTTCGATCTGCTCCGCTATTTTTTGATTATCATCAGAGAAGGGTCTGTTACGGTTGAGTACAAACACGGAGCAATAATCCTGTGCGGAGATGAAATGATTCAACGAACCGAGGACGGTTGCCCCGTCATCGTTGCCACCGACATCCAGCACAATCCGGTAGTCACGGTTCTGTATATAGCCGCCCACCTGCGGAACGATCATGGGGATATCGGCATGCATAAGCCTTCCCGGCGGGGTGATAACCTTGACACCCTCTGATTCTAAATAGTCCTTTTCATCCCGGCTCCTGAAATACGGACTGATCGTGTCGATATCGGCCAGAGCGGTTTTCATGTCCGAATCGCGGAGACTTAACGCCGTGTTGATGGCCAATTCAGTCTTTCCGGTACCAAACATGCCAAGGAATATGATGACCTTGCAATTTTTCAACTTTTTCAGGAATCGCTTATGCCTCAACTGATATCAATCCCTTAACTTGAAACCGTTTCGGTGTATTTTTTGGGAGTCGTTTCATTGCGTACAACTCTCAGGGCGGAGAAAGCAAGAGCCTCTTCCTCATCGCCCCCGGGATAGACGAAGACTTCTCCGATATAGGATACTGCTTCTTTGATCCATTTCACCACGTGTTCCCGGTCATAGGCAAGTCCGCCTGTGAGGATGATCCCATCGACGTTCCCCTTCAATGCAGCAGACATCTTTCCAATCCATTTGATGATCTGATAGACCATGGCGCCGTAAACCTTTTCGAATTCATCGTTTCCGTCTCTTATCTTCTGCTGAATCTCAACCGCGTCGTTTGTTTTGAGGTAGGAAACAAGTCCGCCTTTTCCCTTGAGATTCTTCTTCATCTCGGAGTGGGTGTACTCTCCGCTGAAGCAAAGATCGATGAGTCCGGTGAGCGGCAGCGTTCCTGACCGTTCCGGCGTAAAGGGCCCGTCTCCGTCGAGGGCGTTGTTGACATCCACAACCCTTCCCTTTTCATGGGCTCCAATTGAGATGCCTCCGCCCATATGGACCACGATGAGGTTGAGTGATTCATAGGGTTTGCCAATCCTATCAGCTGTCTTGAGGGCAACCGCTTTTTGATTCAGCGCATGAAAGATCGATCGTCTCTCCATTTTGGGGTGACCCGAATACCGGGCGATGTCCTCGAGTTCGTCAACCACAACCGGATCCGCTATGAAGGCGGGGATGTCAAGGTCCTTTGTGAGTTCATGGGCGAGTATGGCCCCGAGATTGGACGCGTGCTCGCCGTAAAGTCCTGAGCGAAGGTCTTGAAGCATCTCATCATCCACACTGTAAATACCACCCGGAATGGGCCTTACCAGTCCGCCCCTGCCAATAACGGCTGAGAACTCATCTATTGTTAAATCGATTTCACTTAAGAAATCGAGTATGATCTGCTTCCTGAATTCGTATTGGTCGACAATCCTTTCGAACGGTTCAATCTCCTCAGCCTTATGTCTGAGGCTTCTGCTGAGTACTTCGTTCTCTCCGTCGTAAACAGCCAATTTTGTGGAAGTTGAACCGGGATTGATTACCAGGATCTTTTCACTCATCGAACCACTTCCGATAGGAGTACATTAAGTGCAATTGAATTCAGCTTTGTTTCATCACTGTCAGAGCGCGATGTCAGTACAATCGGGACACTTCCACCGAGTATGGATGTTGCAAGCTTTGCCCTGGCGAGGAAAACAAGTGCCTTGTAGAGCATATTCGCCGCTTCTATATTCGGCGCGATGATGATGTCGGCCTTTCCGGCAACCGGACTCTCGATGCCCTTGTGCCTTGCCGCCTCGATTGATACTACGTTGTCAAGCGCAAAGGGTCCGTCAACAATTGCGCCCTTTATCTGACCCCTGTCAGCCATTTTGGACAGTATGGCAGCGTCCATTGTCGGCGGCATCTTCGGATTGACAACCTCCACTGCTCCTACAACGCCCACTTTTGGCATTTCATTTCCGAGGGCATTGGCAACCTGGATGGTATTTTTGATCAGATCAGCTTTCTGAGCCAGTGTCGGGGCTATTACCAGTCCAGGGTCCGAGAGGATCAGCAGCCTCTCAAAACCGGGAATCTCAAAGACGCCGTTGAGGCTCATGGTCTTCCCCGTCTTGAAGCCGTATTCATCCCTGAGCAGGACTTTTAGCAGAGAGCCGGTCTTGATGGCGCCTTTCATCACCGTGTGGGCTTGACCATCTTTGACCAGTTCGGCGGCCTTTTCCGCTGCGGTGTTGGTGTCCTTTGTATCCAGAATCTCAAAAAGTCCCGCATCGGCATCGATTTTTTTCAGTATCTCTTTTATCTTTGATTTATTGCCACAAAGATAGAAATCCGCTATTCCGATATTTTGAGCTTTTTTTGCCGCTTCAAGAACGGTTTCATCATCTGCGGCTGCTATTGCGATCTTCTTCTCATAAGCTTTTGCCTTTTCAAGAATTTCGCTTACTTTCTTTATCATTGTACTTCAACCTCCTGAAAAGAAAAGGTCCTCGGAGCCTCTTCGCCTCTAAGGACCCTCAAACTCCCCGTAGCAAGGGCTTCCAGTTCGTTCTCTCCCGGTACGACTGCAACAAGGGCATAACTGGAAATATAACCCTTGATCATCTCTACAAAACGCAGGCTGTGCGCCAGTCCTCCTGTGAGGATGATACTGTCAACCTCACCGTGAAGGACGGCACACATTCCGCCTATCTCTTTTGCAATCTGATAAGCCATGGCCTCGATGACTTCGGCGGCATGCTTATCGTTTTCGGCCATTTCAAAGGCCTTTCGAAGGTCATTCGTGTTCAGGTAGGCCATCAACCCGGCCTTTTTCGTGAACATCCGCTTGAGCTGTTTCCTGTCGTACTCCCCCGAATACGCCATTTTAACAACTTCGCCAGTCGGAAGTTCACCACTTCTTTCCGGGCTGAAAGGTCCCTCGTCGTTGGCGTTGTTGACATCGACCATCCTGCCTTTTTTCTGTGCACCGATTGATATGCCGCCGCCCAGATGGGCAATGACGAAATGGCACTCTTCATACGGTTTACCGATTTCTCCGGCAACCTTTCTGGCGACTGCCTTCATATTCAATGCGTGCAGCAGACTCTTTCTTTCGATATCTCTAAACCCCGAGAATCTTGCCTGGGGTTCAAATTCATCCACGGATATCGGATCCGTTATATAGGAAGGTTTCCCGGACTCCTTTGAAAAGTCGTAGGCAATAACGGCTGCGAGATTTGATGCATGATCCACGGGACTTGAATATCGGAGGTATTGAACCATCTCCTCATTGATCTCATATGTCCCGCTTTCGAGTGGCGGCAGTATCCCGCCACGTGCTGCAAAGGCATCGAAATCCCCGACCGAAAAGCCGGATTCGTCCAGAAAATCTACGATATCCTTTTTTCGTATCTTGATTTCCTCCATGATTTTGGCCATCTTTTCAAAAAGCCGCGGATCATGTTCTATCGTTTTAACTGACAGACTCTTTTCATCTTCAAATATCCCGATCTTTGTCGTTGTGGAACCGGGATTGATAGAGAGTATTCTAAACATTGATTACCATCCTTTTTTTACCCGGTATTCCTTAATGGACTTAACCAGCCGCTTCGTGCCTTCCACAATCTCTTCGTGGGAAGGCAGACAGAAGGAGATCCTCATTGAGTTCATAACCTCTTCCCGTGTTTCCTCGTTGACGGAGAAGGCCTCGCCGGGAATATAGATGAGTTTGTTCTCCTTGGCGATGGGGAGCATCTCCATCGTGTCGTATTCTTTTGGAAGGGTGGCCCATGTGAAAAGCCCGCCATGAGGATATGTCCAGCTGACCCCTTCAATCTCGGTGAGATGTTCTTTAAAGGCCTTCATCATTGTGTCCCTTTTGGCAGCGTAGAGTTCCAGTGTGGGTTTCATTCCGGTTATCGGATCGTATTTCTGGAGATATCTTGCTATCAGTCTTTGCGTCAGGGTGGGTGAGCAGAGATCGGCCCCCTGTTTTGCCATGACGAGTTTTCTGATGATAAGCGGATCGCCAATCGTGATACCCATCCTGAGACCCGGAGAAAGCACTTTACTGAATGTGTTGAGCAGGACGACATGGTTCACCTCGTACTTGTCGTTGTCCTGGGCGATTTTGTACATGGTGGGGATCTCATCGCCTTCAAATCTCAACGCCCCGTAGGGATCGTCCTCGATGAGGATTAAGTCGTTATCGTAGGCAAAGTCAACCAGCCACTCTCTCTTCTCAAGAGAAAGACTGACCCCCGTCGGATTATCAAAATTACTGACCATATAGATGAACTTGAACCGGCTCTTCTCTTCATCCGTTAAGCGATTGATCTTTCGTTCAAGTTCTTCAATATCCGGGCCGTCATCAAGCATCGGAACGGTGACAAACTCAGGTGCCCTCACCTTAAACGCACTGGCTGCCCCGAGATAGACCGGGGAACAGATCGCACAGATGCTGCTCTGGTCGAGGAAGGTTTTGCCGATCAGATCGAGGGCCTGCTGGGAACCGGTTGTGATAATGATGTTGTCCTCTGTCAGGTCCTTGATGCCATAGTGCTTGTTCAAAAGCTTTATATACTCCTCTTTCAGAAGCGGGTCACCCTCCGTGGTCCCGTATTGCAAAGAGATGTGATGCTCATCCGTGATGACTTCCTTGGCAATCTGAGCCATCTCATGTCTTGGAAAGGTATCCGGATCGGGCACGCCCCCTCCGAATGAAACCATACCCGGAATGCTGGTGGATTTAAGTAGCTCTCGAATAATGCTTGCTTTCGTGTTTTTCGCTATCCAGGATAGTTTTGCTTCAATGTATTTTTCTCGCATTGTCATATCATTCACCTCCATAGGTTCTCACTTTCATTCTATCAGAGATTCGAGTGGAAAGCTATAATATCTAATAATAGTTTATAAATTTATCGGATAATAGCCTTGTATAACAAACGGGCTGCGTCATACTATGCAATTTTATTCAAAAAGTGTTGTAAAAAAGCGCAAATAATTGCGTTTGTTATGGAATATGATTTGTCATTCTCATATATTGATTTTTTTCAGATAATCTATTATAATGGTAGATGAACATCGTTCTGATAAACCAATTTTTAAAAAAGAAGATGTGTAAAATGTCTGACGCACTGTTAGCAATCGATAAACTGAGCACTCATTCAACAAACAGCATCAATCTGAACAATATTGATTTCAAGTTAGAACAATCTGAAGTCCATGCTCTCATAGGGGAAAGAGGGGTTGGAAAAGGACTTTTTGTAAACGTTTTACTCGGCACGGAAAAAGCCTTTGATGGGACGATCCGTTTTCTGGATTCAGATATCTCGTCAAAAGTCGGGGATATCAGTAAAACGAAGATCAACTTCCTGATAAAAGATCCCATGCTTGCCGAGGGGTTGACCATTCATGAAAACTTTTTTCTGATCAAGCGCAATAAGCAGAATATGTTTCAGATCATTCATCACAGAAAACTCAAGAAACAAATCACGGAGATCTTCAAGCAATTGAAGATTGATTTTGGCAACAAACAGTATGTTCACCAGCTTACCGCCGAAGAGAAAAAAGAACTGGAAATCGCAAAACTCTACTACTACAACCCCGACATCGTTGTTATGTTTGAGCCGACGGAAAACCTCACCAAAAAGTCACGGCAGCTATTCTTCAGGTTAGTCAACAAATTAAAGAAGAACGGCACAGGGATAATATATGTAACCAACAAATGGGAAGAGGCTTTAAAGATCGCCGACAACATTTCCGTTATCTATGAAGGAGAACTGATCGGCAAGATGATTGCCTCTGATGCAAAGAAAGAACCGGTAAAACTGTTAAAGCTTCTTTCCGGTTTGAAAACGACAGAAGGATTTGGTCAGGATTCCGAAATCCTTCATAAAGAAACGGAAGAGGTGATCGATGCCATATTCAAAGCAACGGAGTTTCTGACCTCGAATTATGAATTAAACGATGTCCTGAATATGTTGGGTAAATACGCCTGTCGCATCATGAACTCAGATGGATGCAACATATATCTGACAGATGAAAAGACTAAAACGATTATGGATATCATCAGTTTTTCCAAGTTCGATGAGACAAAGACAGAATTAAAAACAGAGATTGTAATGGATATCATGGAGAGTAAAACCTACTACTACAGAAATTCTGAAGAGGAAAGCTTTGGGTCGTTATTCAAAACCGTAAAAAATGTGAAAGCTATTCTCTGCTATCCGATTATCATCAGATCACGCAACACAGCCTTGCTAGAGGTCTTTTATCAAGCCAGATGTACACAGACCAACAAACAGCTGAGGTACTTGAAAACACTCTCCAAGCAGGCCGCCATCGCAATCGATAACACCCGGTTGCTCGGTAAGTCAGCGCTTCTGCAGGAGACCCATCACAGGATAAAGAACAACTTGCAGACAATCACAAGTATCATCAAGATGCAGAAAAACAACTATCATAAGACAAAAACACAGAACGTTGATGTCGTGATAGACGATATCATTTCCAGAATAAAGAGTATAGCGGCCATTCATGATTTACTCAGTAAAGACGTTGAAGGCAGAAGTATCGTCAACATGAAAGAGGTCATTAATTCTCTTTTAGCCTTCTACATCATCGAGGATAAGCCAGGCGTCTCGTTTGATCTGGACGATATTTTTATACCCTACAACAAGACAACAAGCGTCTCATTAATAATCAATGAACTTCTTAATAACTGTATCAATCATGCCTTCATCGACAAAAATGATGGTATAATCCGTATAACGTGTAAAGAATTAAAAGACTCATTTTTGATATCCATTCATGATAACGGGATTGGACTGCCCGGGGGATTTAGTATCGAAAAACTGAACAGCCTGGGGTTGTTTATTGTCAATTCTATTGTTAAATACGATTTTAATGGCAGCTTTGACGTTTTTAACGAAGATGGGACTCACGCCATTATAAAAATACCGAAAGAGAAGCTTCTGCTTTCAAAAGCATAGACGTTTTAAACCAGGGGGAATAAATGCCGGATAATCTGAGAATTCTTATCGCTGAAGACGAGTATATTGTATTGATGGGGCTGAAAGAATCCTTAACCAATCTTGGTTATGATGTTATCGGTCAGGCAACAAACGGCAAACAGGCCGTTGAGTTTGCGCTTGAATATCGACCGGATCTTTTAATTATCGATATAAATATGCCCATCATGGACGGTATAGAAGCCATCCGCCGTATCAACAGGACCTTGAAATTACCCTCCATCATCATCACGGGTTATAACAAACAGGAACTGATTAACCGCGCAAACGACGCCGGGGTCTTCTACTATCTTGTTAAACCCGTTGATGAGGCAGAAATGAAACCCGCTATCCAGCTTGTAATGTCCAGATTCAGAGAATACACCAAAATGGAAACCCAGTTGAAAAAGATGGAGACAAAGCTTGAATCCAGAAAACTGATGGAAAAGGCGAAGGGTATTTTAATGAACAGAAACAACATAAAAGAGGATGAGGCGATGAAACTTCTACAGAACAAGAGCAGGAATTCGAACAAGAAGATAAGCGAGATTTCCCGGGAAATCATCGAGGCGGACAAAATCATATCGCTGAACAAGGGCAACTGATTCATGTTGTGGGGCAGTCGTTCAAATTGAGAATATCGTCAAAAACTGAAGAAAACATGCAAAAGAACTTCATAACGACATATAACCATTATTAATGGTTTCTCATTGGTTTTTTTGGAGGTTGACATATAAAGAAATTGTGATAGAATAAAGTTGATTAAGATAGAGGTTTTTTTAAGATATCTATAAATTGAATAGTCAATTATATCTATGGCAGATATAATTATAAGGTCAAGAGTGCCTTCCTGAAGAGGAAAGCACTTTTTTTATTGGAATAATAGTTAATATTAACTAATGATGAAATTAATCATTGGTTATAAACACAAAGGGTTAAATTATTTCTTAACTGGAGGGAAAAACATGAGTGTAGTAGACGTGAAACTGGAAAGATTAAACGAAGTCAGTATGAGGGACTTCAGTACATTTGGAAGAATAGTTGGCCGTGATGAAGACACGGAAGAGGGTAAATACCCATTGCACCCTATAGATGTAAAGGCTGCTGTAGAAATGGATATACTGAAGGGATACTGGGATCTGGTGCCGTATCTTGACGGGGCTGAGAACCGGTTTTCAATGGGAATGCTTTTTTTGAAACCAAAACCGATCGGGGAAATCCTTGATTGGACGGAAGTCCATTATGAGACATACGAATACTTTTTCCCGCTCGGCGGGAAAGAGATCATCTTTGTCCTTGCACCTAAAGCAGAAGTACCCGATCCTGAAAAAACCCGCGCATTTATTGTGGGACCAGACGAGGGGGTTCTTTTGAATAAAGGAACATGGCACTATCCACCATTTGCTGTAAACGGCCTGACGCCATGCCTGATGCCAAGGTACGGAAAACTGGGAGAAGTCAGAAGTGATGTAACAGAGGCATTTGGCCAAAAATGGGAAACACCGATCGGAAACAGATATTTCAAGGACCAGCTTCATGCCTTGAAAACAGATTATTGCGGAGAGGGATTCGGAGGTGAATACAAGGTAAGACTGGTGGTTTAGGGAAGTTTGAATTCTGAAAGGCATCAAAAAAACTAAGGGAGGTAAGTGTTTGTGAGAAATTTAAAAACGAAATTAGTCGTTGTTTTAATCGTTGTGATGGTTTTCAGCCTTGGTAACACCGTTTTCTCGGCTGAATCTGAAAAGATGGTATGTACTTACGCCCAGATGGCGAATGACTTCTTTTTGACATTTGACAAGGGTGCAAAAGAAGCGGTTGAGGCTCTGGGTAATGTTTATGTGGCGGCAACAGATGACAGAAGACCGGAGAAATTCCTGTCCCAGATAGAATCGTTCTCTGCAGCCGGTGTTAAGATGATCTTCGGGTATTCCCCGACGATCGGTTCTGTTATTCAGGCATCAAACATCGTTAACAGGGAGAAGGTTTATTACGCCAACATCCTGGAGATTGCCGATTGGTGGACCCCGCTCGATGCCGGGCCATACTATGGACAGTTCATTGGTCCCGATGCCTATGTAGATGGGTATCTGGGTGGTCTTGAGATGGGCAGATTACTCGACGGCGAGGGAGAAACATGCATTCTCTGGGGGTTCCCGGGTTCAAAGGCCGGAAACGGGAGATGCAGAGGATACAAAGCCGCACTGATGGATAATTATCCCGATATTGACGTTATCGCAGAGGAATACGCAGACTTTGTCAGAGACAAGGGCTACTCGGTCACACAAGACTGGATTGCACAGTACGGCGACAGAATAGACGGGATATTTGGTGCGAACACAAGTATGAATGTCGGTTCTGCTGTCGCCTGTGAAGAGGCGGGGCTGGATGTTGTACAGATCACAACAGATGCCAATAAATCAAACATGAAAGATGTTAAGAATGGCAGGCTGGATGCTGTATTTGGTATTTACGGCTTCTGGATGGCGGGAAGACAAGCGGTTACAGTCTATGACCTGAAACACGGCTGGAGGCCGAGTGTTCCTGAAACTATGATGTCAACGATGCAGGTCTGTATCACACCCAACAACGTTGACTGGTACATCGAAACATTCTGCCAGGATGCTCCCTACCCCTTTGACTGGAAGCTGATGTCAAGAACGTTGCATCCTGATGACTGGGACCCTCAAGGGCTGCTTGTTCCAATATATCCGGAACGATTCACCAACTGGCGATATCTGGAAAAACCAAGAGGTTACGATGTCCCCAAAGAGTACAAAGAGGCTATGGAAAACGGAAAATACCAGGAGATCTACGAGATGTATCTGGATCACTTTGATGCGGCATGGGTTGTTCCGCCTGCGGACAGTGCTCCCAATAATTATATCTTTGCTGCAAACGATCTCGAAGAGACCTTGAGAGCGGACATTGTCAAGAGGACTGAAGGCGATGTACTGGAACACGAGGTCATTGAGATACCATGGCATACTGACATTAAAGCGTTCGGAGAAGGCATTTAAAGCATACTTATCAACAGATGCAGGTTGCTCGAAATACCGATGCAACCTGCATATTTTGGAAAAGGAGTGGGAGTACTTGATTTCAGGTAGGAAAACCATCAAAGACTTTGGTTTGGATAAGTTTATTGTAATATTACCGTACATTCTCTTGGGGGTCGTGTTTCTTGTTTTTACCGTCATGTTCCCGGTCTTCGCACGGATTAGAAATTTGACAGGTATCCTGGCGGTTTCGACTGTTTTCCTTCTGGTTGCATCGGGAGAGACATTCCCCATTCTGATGGGGAGTATAGACCTTTCCGTCGGGGCCATGTTGTCTTCCTCTGCTATCATCGCCGCTTATTTCTTTCCATATGGCGGGCCGTGGATGATTATCACAGCGATAACAGTCGGTTTGCTTTCGGGATTACTCAATGGAACGCTAACCGTTATGCTCAAGCTCCCGTCTTTTATCATCACACTTGCAATGATGTTCGTTTTCAAGGGGGTTGCCACCGGATTAACCCACGGATATAACATCAACATAAGGAACCGTAATTTCAGTTGGATAGCCTCAGGACAGCTCATTCCGGGGCTCCCAAACATTGTCTTATGGGGGTTTGCCGTATTTCTCGTTTTCATATTTATCAGCAGGAAGACAACAGTTGGTATGTATATTCGTGCGATAGGGAGCAATGAAGAATCACTGAGGAAAATGGGGATAAATGTCGGTTTTTACAGGATTATTGCATTCGGATTTTCCGGTTTACTGAATGG
>CAZVWW010000007.1:0-8178 GCA_964631265.1 uncultured Thermotogaceae bacterium | reverse complement strand
TAAATGTCGGTTTTTACAGGATTATTGCATTCGGATTTTCCGGTTTACTGAATGGTATCGCCTGTGTTCTGCTGTCATCCTATCTTGGAATGGCACCGGCTCAACTGGGAGATAAGTATCTTTTCAACACATTGATTGCCGTTATTGTAGGGGGTACGTCCCTTATGGGAGGCGTTGGCGGTCTTCCAAGAACATTGATCGGTGTTTTGCTGATAGGCATGTTTGATAACGGAATGAATCTGGCGGGAGTAGGTTCAAACGTCCAGGATATTGTAAAGGGAATACTGCTAATCTCTGCCATTTCTCTTGTTATTTACTCGCAGAAGCGCGGAAAGATATTCCTGACAAAATAGTGATATAGGAGGAAGTGCATTGTTTAATAAAATCTTTAAAAATCTAAAAGGACAGAAATTCGCCAGGTATTGGACTCCTGTGCTGATCGTTGTCATGTTTTTATTCTTTGGCATACAGTTTCCCAGTTTTGTTTCAGGTTCTAATATCAGTAATCTTCTAAAACAGATGTCGATTATGCTGATAGCCTCCATGGGGATGTCAATGGTTGTCATAATGGGAAGTATTGATATTTCAGTGGGAGCCACACTTACTTTCAGCGGAGCCATTGCTGCCATGGCGGTTCCCGTTTTCGGGTGGGGGGCGTTGATCATCGGAATACTAGTCGGGGCCGGTATAGGTTTTTCAAACGGTCTGATCGCCAACATCCTCAAAATACCGACATTCCTTTCAACCATTGCCATGATGGGGATATTAAATGGAATTTCTGTGCTTTTACTGAAGGGATCCCCGATGAATATCAATTCGGATCTGTTCATTTCCATCGCAAAGGGGAGCTTTTTGGGCAATATCCCCAATATCATCACCATACCGATTATTTTAGTGATTCTGGTTGTTCTTTTCCTGAGGTACACAACGTTCGGAAGGGCCTTGTACGCCATCGGGAGTAATGAATACGTTTCAGAGTATTCGGGTATCAACGTGGTTAAAACACAGATCATTACTTTTACAATCCACGGCGGGTTGGTGGGTCTCGCCGGAACGCTTCAGGCGTCATTGCTCGAAGCAGCCTGTCCTTATATGGGGGATACCTACACTCTGCCAATAATAGCAGTTGTTGTAATGGGCGGCATTGCCCTAAGTGGAGGCCGGGGAACACCCATAGGAACCGTGATGGGTGCTGTGTTGATCACCGTTCTTATTAGCGGACTGAATTTCATGGGTGTCAGTCCGGAGGTAAGAAATGTGGCGATGGGAATCCTGATCATTTTAGGGGCATTACTGGCTAACGTCGGTGTTCCAAAGAGTCTGACTGTTAAGTAAAAAAATCTTTTTTATAACTGAAAACGGTGAGGTTTAATTATGGAGAATAATGGAATAAAAAAACAGAGGGAATCGTACTTTGAAATCAAGAATATCGAGAAAGAATATCCAGGGGTTCAGGCACTGGACGGCGTGAGCTTAGAGGTTAATAAAAACGATATCATAGGGTTTGCAGGAGAAAACGGGGCCGGGAAGTCGACTTTGTTGAAGATCATAGCGGGAGTTGAACCGCCTCATTCTGGAGAAATGTATAGAAACGGCAAATTGTACAAACCCAGAAATTTTCGTGAGGCCAATCTCCTTGGTGTATCCATGGTCTTCCAGGAACAGAACCTGGTGCCGAATCTGACCGTCTATGAGAACCTCTTTCTCTCACATGAATCTAATTTTCAGCAGAAGGGATTCCTCAACAGAAAAAAAATGATCGCCAGTGCTGAGAAACATCTGGCCAATTTTGGATTGGATATCGATCCCAAAAAAGAGATAATCAAATATTCCTTTCATGAAAGGCAGATGCTTGAGATAATACGGGCATTTGTCGTTTCGGAGATGTACAACATAGATACCCCGTTGATATTGCTCGATGAACCAACTGCGGGACTTCAGGAAAAAGAAAGAGACCTGCTCCTTGAAAAAATCCAGAATTTTGCAGAGAGATCAACCATCATATTTGTCTCACACCGGTTATCCGAGCTGATTGAAACCTGTAACAGGATAACCGTTCTAAAGGATGGCAAAGTGGTCAGCGAGGTGGATCCAAAAACGACGACTGAAGAAGAGATTCATCCGATGATGGTTGGAAGATTGTTGAAAGGAGATACATATAATGTTCAGGAACAGAGAGAGCTGGATCAGGAACAATCAGATATCGTTTTAGATGTCAGCGACCTGGGTTCTAAGAATGAATATGAGTCGGTTAATCTCACATTAAAACGCGGTGAGATCCTTGGGATAGGAGGGTTGCTCGGTTCCGGAAAGAAAGAAGTCGGAGAGATACTATATGGTATCGGCGAATATGATCATGGCAAGATAACCATTAATGATGAGGATGTAGAAAAACCAAACATCCGAAAGATGATAGATGCCAAGATCGGGTATGTGCCTTCGGATAGAAAGGAATTGGGAATCATAGGAACCTTGAGCGTTAAATGGAATCTTGTTCTACCAACCCTGAAGGAGATCAGCAGCAACCGGGTCTTTGTGGATAAGAAAAAAGAAAAAAAGCTTGTCAAAGACGGGATACAGAAATTCAAGATTAAAGCGCATGAAAATGATTTCTGTTACGCTCTCAGCGGAGGAAATCAGCAAAAAATCGTTCTGACGAAATGGATCATGAAAGATTTGGACGTTCTCATATTGAATAACCCGACCAGGGGGATAGATGTCGGAGCGAAAGAGGAAATATACATGTTTTTACGGGAAGCGGCAAAAAACGATCTCGCCATCATACTGATAACCGATGATCTTCCGGAATTAATCGGGCTAAGTAATCTCATCATCATCATGAAAGACGGTCAAATTGTATCAAAGTTTGATGCCGGAAAAGATAACAAACCAAGCGAAGAAGAGCTTGTTCAACATATGGTCTAAAAACAGTGGAGGATGATAGCATATATGAAAAAACTGATAAACGAACCAAAGACAGTTGTCAATGAACTTTGTAAAGGAATGATAGAGGCCAACCCTAACCTCCTGGCTTACGATGAGGAGAACGTGGTCATATCCAGAAAGGTTAAAAAGAGGAATAAGGTGTTTTTAATAAGCGGAGGCGGCAGTGGTCACGAACCGGCACATGCCGGTTATGTGGGACCCGGAATGCTTGATGCAGCAGTATGCGGTGATGTCTTTGCTTCCCCTTCGGTAATGCAGGTCTATAATGCGATAAAAGAAAATCACTCTGATAAGGGTGTGCTTTTGATTATCAAGAATTATTCGGGGGATGTCATGAACTTTGAAAATGCCGCTGATCTTGCAATTGAGGAAGAAGAGGTGAAGGTGGATTCTGTCATCGTTAACGATGATGTGGCAATCGAAAAAAAAGAGGATAGAAGAGGTGTTGCCGGAACCCTCTTTGTTCATAAAATAGCCGGAGCGGCTGCTGAGGACGGCGCATCCCTTGAAGACTGTAAAAGAGTTGCCGGCAAGGTGATCAGAAATGTGAGATCGATGGGCGTTGCTTTAAAGGCCTGTACAGTTCCGGCCAGGGGAAAGCCGACCTTTGACCTGGAAGCTGACAAGATAGAGATGGGCGTCGGAATCCATGGTGAGGCCGGAATCAGAAGAGATAAATGGGTAAGCGTTGATGAAATGGCGAAAGTCATGACAGATAAGATCTTAAAGGACCTTCCATTTAAGTCCGAGGATGAATGCGCCCTCATGATCAACGGCTTTGGAGGAACACCTCTTCAAGAGCTTTATATCCTTAACAACGAGGTCAAACAGATACTTAACAGAGAAAAAATTAGGGTATACAAGACTTTTGTCGGCAACTACATGACATCAATCGATATGGCCGGAGCTTCGATTTCGTTACTGAATCTGGATAGTGAGCTTAAAAAACTATTGAGCAGTTACTCAAATACAGTGGCCTGGAAAGAATTTTAAAATAAATAGATAGGGGTTATTGATATGAATCAATTACAAAAAGACGACTTCATCAAGATCATGAATTTTACGGTCAATACAATCATTGATAACGAATCCTATTTCTGTGATCTGGATTCAGTTGCAGGTGACGGTGATTTTGGCACTTCACTTTCAAAGGGATTCACAGAAGTTAAAAACAAATGGGAAGCCTTGAAAACGGAAGATATCGGCGCCTTTATGAAAAGTTGCAGCATGATTATCATGCAGAAATGCGGCGGGGCATCCGGTCCAATCTGGGGAAAGGCTTTCTTACAAGCAGGCCGTTATGCAAAAGGAAAAGAGAGCCTTGATTTAGCTGAAACGGCCGGATTCTTTCAATCACTGGTTGACGGCGTGCAGAAGGCGGGAAAGGCAAAACTCGGTGATAAAACACTGCTGGACTCGCTCATTCCCTTCACAGAATCTTTAAAAGAAAGTGCAGCTAAACAAGCCGGATTCAAGGAGGCTTATAAAGAGGCCCTGAACAAAGCCAACGAAGGGGCGGAATCCACAAAGAAAATAGTCGCATCCCAGGGCAGGGCCAGATACCTCGGCGAAAGAAGCATTGGGGCTTATGATGCCGGAGCCAAGGCGGTTGTTTTCATACTGTCGGGTATTTATAATGAATTTTTCGATCAATGAAAGGGGGTATAAGTATTAATAATAAACGGATAACGCACAACGAACGATTGCTGATCTTGTTGTTTCTGTCGATACTCTTTCTATCCGGAAGCATATTCGGTATCTGGATCGATCCCTTTATCAAAAAAGTCGATACCCAGGGTGTACAGTCGATAGAGGTGCAAATGTATCGATATGAGAACGATGAATGGCAGGTTGTGGATATTGTCAAAGCCGACTATACAGAGAACGGTAATGTTCTCAGTGAGATCAGAACCGACGGGGATGGCTCTCTTCAGTTCAGTTACCGTTACGAATATGATAATCAAGGCAATATGGTACAGATAAGTGGGAAAAGGTTGAGTAAAGGTGAATTGATTCCCTATATTTACCATTATCAATACGATGAGCGGGGCAATCAGATTGAGGGAATCAGATACGCCACGGATTCATCTGTTTTATCAAGGTACAAAGCCGAATACGATGAGAACGATCACTTTGTTAAGGGTATGAATTTCGTTGAAAAAAGAGCTGATACCCGATATCTTGCAGAATACAATGAGAACGGCGAGCTCATAAAAGAGAGCAAATCACAGTGTTATGAGTACAAGGGGGAAACGAAATATCAGCTTGAATACAAAAAGGTCTATGAATACGATGAAAGCGGAAACGTGATACAAGAACTGAGTTATGACGATTACGAAGCATTAGAATATAAACATCAGTACCAGTACGATGACAGCAATAATCTGATTAAGGCCGTTAAGTATGAAGGCGATTCCCAAACGCCCTCCCAGGTGTACAAAGCCGAATTTGATGCACAGAACAATCTGAAAGAGTTTTATATTTACGATCCGGAGGGACGGATAAAATCTCATAACAAAGCTGTGTACAATGGAACGGATATGATAATGGAATACAGGGTATCCGGGGATTCGACAAAAACCATCTATCGGGCATCTTATGATAATCAGGGCAACGTTGTGGAAGAGATCAATTATGCAGACGAAATCGGTGGGGATACGATAACTTCTAAATACGTATATTCCTATGATGACCGTGGAAATGTGATCACAGAAAAATACTACGTTTACTCAGAACCTGAAAACAAGTGGATCCCGCTATCGAAACAGGAAAATGATATTCAATATTTCAATGACTGATAGGAGCGTTTAAATGTCTATTTCAGGGAAAGTACTAACAGGCTTTTTGATCATTATTGTTCTGCTCGCCACTATATTTGTTTTTTCGTTCTTTTCCGCTTCCAACATGGAAGAGAGCGGCAGACATATTGAGACCGAGCTACAGGATGTTGAAGGTGAGTTTGGTTTATACAGAGAAACGACTGATTTCACAGAGAAGATCAACAATATGCTTCAATCAGTCCTTAGAATGGGGTATATTTCAGAGATAAAAAAACAGGATGAACAGTACAACATGTTCAACCGGGAAATGGCTGAAACGGTTAAACAGGCTAAAGAACTCGGTATTTATGAACAGTTCAAAACGAAATTGGAAGAACTGCAAAACAATGTGGATGGTATATACAACTATAAGATTGATCAGATAACAGCTGAGAAAGAATTAGCCGAGAAGGGCCGGACGATTGCCAAGCTTGAAAACACCGCCTATAAACTTGAAAATGAAAAAGAGAAGTTGTTTGAATTCTACTGGGATGATGAAGAATTCAACACCGTAATGAATGAACTATACGAAAAATACGGCAAAAAGAATAAGCTGTCACAAAAATTGACGGCCTCCCTGAAAGAGGATCTGTTAAATAAAGTGGAGATAAAATACTTCCGTTTCCCCGAGTTTGAAAGGTTGTGGATCCCTGAAATCCTTGGTGAAGGAATTCCAATGGAACACTTATACAAAATAGAGTTGAAAACCCGTGATATCCTTCGGGAACCTGAACAAATGTCTGAATTATCTTCCGGGATTAACAAACACAGGGAAAAGTTAATTGAATTTGTTCAAGATGACAGAGAATCCGAATCCCCGATTCTTGACCCAGTTAAAAGAAACATGATCACCGTCTCGCTGGAAAAGTACATGGAAGTTCTGGCAAGATTAGAGGAGATTTCAGGCGAAGTGTTGAAAACCCGGGAGGAGATCAAAAAGATCGAGGGTAGCAAGGGATTTGAACAGTCCACCATCGATCAGGCCAAGAGAAAGTCCCTTGAGATCATCAACCGTAAAGTCAAAGATTCCATCGGGGACATAAAAAAAGAACTTGCTGTTATCAACAAGAGCCGAACCGACCTTTTAACAGCCGGGATTGATACAGTCAATGGAAAGAGCAGGGAAAGCATCAATGTTATTAAGCATACCAGCAGAACCACGCTGATCATTGTAATCTTATCGATTGCGATCAGTCTTTTAACGGCCTATGTCATAAGATTAAGTATCAAAAAACCGATGAGCCGCCTCCTGCAAAAAACAGAACGTCTTAAAAACCTTGACTACACGGTCAATTTTGACAATAAGATGAAAAAAAGCGAGCTTGGTAATATGGAAGAGGCCCTGAATGGCATTGTTCTTTCCACAAAGAAAACCCTAAAAAATACCAAAAATGCAATGGGGAGTGTCAACGACTCAACTACTGAATTAAACAGTATTGCCCAGAGTACGGAGGAAATTGCGCAGGATTTGAAAGAACAGGCAAATGAGACTGATCAGAATGTACAAGACACATCCGCTTCCATAGAAGAGGTCAGCTCGGGTATCGAGGAAGTCGCTGCCTCCGCTAAGAACGTACTCGAGATCACAAAGAACTTCATGGAGAATACTGAAGAAACGTCGAAATCCGCTCAAAGTGGTGAAGAAGAACTCAAAGGCGTTACTGAGATTGTTGTGAATGCCGAACATCAGGCCAATGAAACGTCACGGTATGTTGAAAACCTTCAGAAACAATCAAAGCAAGTCCAGACAATCGTCCAGACGATATCCGATATTGCGGAACAGACAAACCTGCTTGCCTTGAACGCAGCTATAGAAGCTGCAAGAGCCGGTGAATCCGGCAAGGGTTTTGCAGTGGTGGCCGATGAAATAAGAAAACTGGCCGAGGAGAGTCAGAAAGCTACTGAAAACATCTCTAAAACGCTTAAAGAAATAGGTTCAGGGGTCAATCAGGTAAACAACGCGTCAGATAAGACGCTTGACGTTATTAACACAATGAGCGAAAGATCAAAAGAAGCGCTGAATCATTTTGGAACAATCCTTAATAGAATCGAAAATTTGAGAGAAGCTGTTAAAGATTTAACGACCACATCACAAGAGCAAAGCTCAGCAGCCGCAGAAATAGCAGAAGCTGTGGATCAATCCGCACAATCAATGGTCGTGGCTTCTTCGAAAGTGCAAAGAATGGTTGAAGAAGTAGACAATCAGGCTTCATCAGTTGGAAAGCTAAGAAATTCTTCCTCCAACCTGCAAAAACTGGCAGAAAGTGTCAACAACGAACTGGATAATTTTAAGATTTAAACTGCACCCATAGGCAGGAAAAAGCAGGACATACTTTATACCTCCTTTTAAAGGGTTCGATTTCTAAACTTGATCGGCTTTGCTTTTTCCTGTCTTTTTTAATACCCTTTTGCT
>CAZVWW010000006.1:29957-41100 GCA_964631265.1 uncultured Thermotogaceae bacterium | reverse complement strand
AGAATGTCTATTACCTTATGAAAAACTCTTATCCGGATATCTGGGAGGAGGACCTCATCCCTCCCTCGAAAGAGGAGGTTCATGAGATTGTTGAGGAGCTCAAGAGCATCGTCGATCCCGGAATGGCGCTTATTGCATTTCACAAAGATAAACCGGCAGGTATCGCCGTTACCATCCCGGATGTCAGTAAGGGCATTAAAAAGGCAAAGGGGAAGCTCTTTCCGTTTGGATGGATCCATCTGCTCCGGTCAAAGAAAAACACAAAAAAGGCCAGAGGGATCTTGTTGCTTGTCACTAAAGAGTATCAGAACAAGGGGATTCCCGGCTATCTGGTCCTTAACATGAGAAAGAATCTGCTTGAAATGAATTACAAAACCGTTGAGTTATCGAGTATCAGTGCCATGAACAAGGAGATGACCGGTGTGTACGAATGGATGCAATTAAAGATCGGGAAGCGGTATAAGGTGTTCGGAAAGTCGGTAAGTGGCAATGAATTATCTCTGGAGGATATCTATGGAAATGCGGCCGGCTTGATTGCGAAAGGGAGGAAAAAACAACATCGATGAGAAGACACGGCGAGATGTGTTTTAATTAATCCTTAAAATATGGTAAAATTGAATGGTGATAACCACACTATGAATAACAGATACCCGAGAACGCTTTTGATAGTTGTCCTGTTTCTTTTTTGTATGTTGCCCAGCCTGTTTTCAGCTGATTACAGTCAAAATTACACCGGGCTGTCGCTTGAGTTCCAAAAGAACGATATCGTGCAATCTGCAAGAGAAAAAGACTATCTGTCTGACAACAATATCAATCTCATTTTCATTTACGGCCCCGAATTTTCAGATCCTCTGAGATTTCGTGCGGGAGCGGGGATGTATGAATTATCCAAGTATTATATAAACGGAGGAATAGAATTAAAGATATTTGAGTTTTTAAACAGCGCTCACGCCAAAGCATTCGGGTTGTATCTTATCGGGGACTTGAAAATGGGACTGGATTATGTCGATGCGTCGGCAAAGGCAGAGGTATTTGTTCCGGTTTCTTCCATAAGCGGTATACAACTGGGTGTAGGTGTGCAATATGGATGGAAGCCTTTTTTCTGCCTGTCATATAGCGCAGGTGTTTATCCTCTCATCACTGATTAGTGTTTACCAAACAATAAATTCTAAGGGGGAATTTTTATGTTGAAAAAGATCATCTTAGCATCAATCTTAGTCGCTCTGATTATGACGTTCACGAGTTGTTCCGTTATCTTCCAGTCGCAGGACGGAAATCTCGGTTATTTTCCGGAGGCCTCGGGGCAACCGGTCGGCAGCTTCTCAGAATCGAAGGAACTCTGGTATGTTATCAGTCCGATGCTGCTGAACCTGAACGACACCAATCTCAAACTGGATGAGCTGATAAGGACCGGGCTGGCACCATACAAGGCGGATTTTGCAAAGGATGTCAAGATAATCGAGGGGTACACTTTCTTTGATTTTGTCATCAGCTACTTTGTCCCTATTATTGGAAGAGAGACCATAACAGTTGAAGGCGAGGCTTATCAGAAATAGCAAGGATCGGAAAGTTGGAGTAAGTCTGTGGTAGCGCTTGACCAGTTTCGATGAGGACAAGGATGTCATATTCTTGTCCTTATGTATTGATTATATGGGCGCAACTGTCAAATTGTGTTATAATACTATTGTGCTTTTTCAGAATAAAACCGTTAACATATAGGATGGTTTTGTGGAAGAAAAGAAAAACGATACATTCCAACGTTTAAAAAAACAAAATGAGCAGCTGGAACTCATCCTCAACGCTCACATAAAAGTGGAAGAGATCATTAAAAACATGCCAGAGACGGATGAATTCCCTGAAAGGCTTGTGGAGTCTTTAGTAGATCCTCAAAGATTCTCAGCCATGTTATTTGAGCGACTCATGGACAAGAAAACCAATCGTGTGGCACAAACTGCCGCGTGGCTGGATGAAAACGGGGAAAGAGTTATTGCAAAAGATGAGAGAACGGGTTTCAACAGTTGTGTGAAAGACTCCATGAAAAACAAAGAAGACCCTTTCATCAGACATGTCGTGAAATCCTCATGTCCCTGGTACAAGGTTTACGGCGAAACCACCTCTTATGTATCCCCGCTCACATACGGGGCGAAGACTTATGGTTCCATCTGCATCCGTCTCGATCCAAGCTGGTATCTCGATGAAAAGACCCGGAAGATCATGGAAGATTTCATCTCCAAGATCGCCTTCAGCCTTTATTATCTTGAAGCCCAGGAGACAATCGATTCGATACAGAGAGAGCTTGAGGTAAACCAGAAGCGTTTTCAAATGGCACTCGAAGCGACTCATGATGGTATTTGGGATTGGGATTTACAGACGGGAAAGGCCTTTTTCAGTGACAGATACTACACCATGCTCGGCTATGATCCCGATGAGTTTGAAGATTCCTTCCAGACATGGAAAAAACTGATGCATCCTGCGGATCTTGAAAAGGCTCAAAAGGTGATCAACGAGCATATAAACGAACGAAAAGACAGTTATGCGGTTGAATTTCGCCTGAAAACCAAAGACGGGAAATGGAAATGGATTCTGGGCCGGGGAAGGGTCATGGAACGGGACGCTGGAGGCAAACCCGTCAGAATGATCGGCACCCATACGGATATCTCAAGACTCAAAGAACAGGAAAAACTGCTTGCCGAGAAGAACGTCGAACTTCAAAGGGTAAACGAAGACCTTAAAGAATACAACGAAGAGTTGAATGCGAACAACGAGGAGATTCTGAGTATTAACAAGGAGTTGGAAACAGCTTACAAGGATCAGGAGAATCTCAACCGGCAGCTTAACCAGGCGCTCTCGCTCATGGGCCAGGTGGCACTGGCTGAGACAAGCGAGGCCGAATTTCTTGATGATGCCTTTAATCTGTCTTTAAACATGATACCGAAAGCGAGCTCAGGGGATATCTCACTTTTCCTCGATGGTGTGTTGAAGATTATGACCGCGGAAGGGCATGACGCAGAACGTATCAATGAACTCTCGATCCCCGTTGCTTATCTCTATATTCCTGAGAAGGCAACGCTGTACAAACATCTTCAAGAAAAGCAGCAGAAAAAGATGCCCGAAGAATTGTATAAAAGATTCAAAAGACATATTGTCCCCTCCAAAGAAACCATAATCGCGCCTATCAACTGGGGGAATGAGATCATCGGCAACATCGTCCTCGAAATCGAAGAAACCAGCAGTGAACACTTCAACAAACACGATCTCGACACCCTCCGCAACTTCTCAAAGATGCTCTCGGTCTTTTACAGCATGAGAAAGTATATGGAGGAAGAAGGAAGGCTTCAACAGGGGCTCATTTTAACCCTCGTCAAGGCCCTGGAATACTACGACGAATACACCAGGGGTCATTCCGAGAGAGTTGCCAACTGGTCACGCGAACTGGCAAGAGTGACAGGTGCCTCTCCTGAGGAACAAAGAAGTGTTTATTACGCCTCCCTGATGCACGACATCGGGAAGATCTTTGTCCCCCAGAGTGTGCTGAACAAGATATCGCCTCTCACCGACAAGGAATTCGAGCTGATTCAGACCCATCCGGTCAAGAGTGCGGAGCTGATTTCGCAGGTTCAGGGAATGGAAGAGATTGTGAATATTGTAATGCATCATCACGAGGCTTTTGATGGCAGAGGGTACCCCGATGGTTTGAAGGGCGAGGAGATCCCCTATTTTTCAAGGGTGATCACGGTATGCGATTCATACGATGCGATGACCAGCAAGCGTCCCTACAGGCATCCGCTGACGCATGAGCAGGCCAGGAGTGAGCTGATAAAATGCAAAGGAACCCAGTTTGACCCCGATTTGGTGAACCCCTTCCTCGAGCAGGTCCTTGAAGAATGAAGCATTAGCAGGAAAAAGGCTTGCATTTTGTGTTAAACTATAATAAAACAAATGAACAGGTGGGATAGGATATGGCAGATAAACAATACAGACTGGTCACCCGGAGTGATTTTGACGGACTCGTTTGTGCCGTTTTGTTCAAAGATCTAGGGATGATCGACGATATTAAGTTTGTTCACCCGAAGGATATGCAGGACGGGAAGATCGATATCAGCTCAAGAGACATCACAACAAATCTTCCCTATGTTGAAGGGGTACACCTTGCATTTGACCATCATCTCAGCGAAACGCTGAGAGTGGGAAAAAAGGACAACCATATCATCGATCCGGATGCCCCGTCAGCTGCAAGAGTGGTTTACAATTATTACGGCGGGGCCGAACGATTCAAAGATATCTCCACGGATATGATGGCAGCAGTGGACAAGGGGGATGCAGCACAATTCAATGAAGAAGAGGTCCTTCATCCCCGCAACTGGGTCCTGCTGAACTTCATCATGGATGCCCGAACGGGACTTGGAAGGTTTCACTCTTTCAGAGTCTCCAATTACAACCTGATGATGGACCTGATCGATTATTGCAAGAACCACACGATTGACGAGATCCTCGAGCTCCCCGATGTAAAAGAGCGGGTCGATCTCTATTTCGAGCAGGAACCGCTTCTGAGAGAACAGATCAAGAGAAATGCCAAAGTATACGACAATCTCGTTGTGATCGATTTCAGAAACGAGGATACGGTTCATGCGGGAAACAGATTCTTGAAATACGCCCTTTTTCCCCAATGCAACATATCCATCAGGATCATGTGGGGTTTCAGAAAGCAAAACACCGTCTTCGCGGTCGGGAAGTCTATCCTGAACCGAACATCCAAAACCAATGTCGGCGAATTGATGCTGCAATACGGCGGCGGGGGTCATAAAAATGCCGGAACATGCCAGGTTGAACACGAGGACGCCCCGGGAGTGTTGAATGAATTGATAGATAAGATCACAACTGACGGTTGACCCGGCCCATTATGAAGAAAGAAACGGACGTTAAAATGAATGCAGCAAATACATCAGCAGAAAAGAAAGCCAAAAACTGGTGGGTTCTGATTTTCTTTACAGCCATTCTGGTTTTTATGTGGATTCTCAGTCTTGAGAATTTCCTGCTCTTTCATCTTCTTGTTGAGCTGTTCAGCATCATCATCGCGACGAATATCTTTATCATCGCCTGGAACTCCAGGTTCCTGTCCGATAACTCCTATTTGTTTATCATCGGTATCGCCTATCTCTTTATAGGCGGATTTGATCTCCTCCACACACTGGCCTACAAGGGAATGGATATCATAAACCTCGCCTCATTGGAGGCAACACAGCTCTGGATAGCCACACGGTATCTGGAGAGCTTATCGCTTCTAATCGCCTTTCTGTTCTTTTTCAACGTCAAAAAGCCGAAGAGCATTAAGGTGATAGCTGTTTACGTCCTTGTCAGCGCATTGATCATCATCAGCATCATCACGGGACTTTTCCCGAAATGTCTCCGTGCAGAGGGAGGCCTGACGCTCTTCAAGGTTGTCAGTGAATATGTCATCGTCGCTATCCTGGCGCTGGTCCTGTTTCTTCTCTTCAAAAAAAGAGGGGAAATGTCACCAGTGGTCTTCCGATGGCTATTGTTGTCCATCCTCTTTACCATGGGTGCGGAGATATTCTTCACCTTTTATATCAGTGTTTACGGCATCTCAAATGTCATCGGTCATTTTCTGAAGGTCATTTCCTTCTGGCTGATCTACAAATCCATCGTCAAAACCGGGTTATCCGACCCGGAAGAGTTGTTGTTCAAACGAATCAAAGAGGAAACTCAAAGAGCTCAAAGGGCGAACGAGGCAAAGACAAAACTGGTATCGCATATCACCCATGACCTGAAAACGCCATTAAACGGCATATTGGGGCTGATCATGTTGTTAAAATACGATGAGAGAGATGCTGAGAAGATAGAGCTGCTTGAAACAATGGAATTCTCCGGCGAGAACATGAAAAATCTGATCAACGATATACTCGATATCTCCGCACTGGAATCAGGGCGTCTGTCAGTGGTGAAGGAGAAATTCTCCCTCGGGAAACTCCTCAAAAAGCTGGAAGATCTCTATACTCCGGTTTTGAGACGTAACGGAATAGATTTCAACATAAACATTGATGACGAGATACCCGAGGAGATAACAAGCGATGAAAAGCGGATGAACCAGATCATCACCAATCTGCTGGGCAATGCCTATAAATACACCGAAGAGGGAACCGTCTCTCTGACAGCCTATCAGTTCAGCGGAAATCTCTGTATCGATGTTGAGGATACGGGTCCGGGCATCCGGGAGGAAGATCAAGAAAAGATCTTCTCAGAGTTTGAACGTCTGAGCGCCACACAAAAGATCGAGGGAATGGGGCTGGGACTTGCCATAACCCGAAAACTGGTTGAACTGCTGGGCGGAACAATGACCCTCGAAAGTGAGTGGGGGAAGGGCAGTCTTTTCAGAGTCTGCTTTTCGCTTTCAACGCTTGCGGAAGAAGACTGAACGCCCCGGATCATTCATAAAAAACGATAACAACAAACGAAACCGAGGTCAATATGGAGAAAAACGTCAAAAGCGTCACACAACTGAGAAACCTCAACCGGTATCGAATCCTTGAATATATGCACAGTATGGGGATATCATCCAAAATCGAGATGGTCAAAGACCTCAAATTGAGTGCCCCGACGATCAGCCGAAATGTCAATCCGTATATCGGATCGCTTATCAAAAAGAGCGGAAAACACGATACCAAAACACGTGGTCGAAAGGCCGATACCCTCGAATTTAACTACAATATGGGTAAGATTCTCTCAATACAGGTGGATAAAGATCACCTGGCCTTTTGCACCAGTAATCTCTCGAGAGAGATCATTGATTTTAAAAAAACACCCATCAGCCATTTCAACAGAGAACATTTCCTTGATCTCTTGAGCTGTCACTTGAGAGATATGAAGGACGATGTTGATATCATAGTGGTCGGACTGTCCGGGTATCTCAACCGGGATAACATGGTGATGTTCTCCTTCCCGGGGCTCAACGACCTCCATATCAACTCCGTGATCCATTTGATCAAAGAGCGGTTCCCGGACTCGATCATCGGTTTTGAGAATGATGCCAATCTGCTTGCCGTTCGGGAAAGTTACAACTACAAACAGAAATGGAACAATCTTGTCTGCATCTATTGGGGCGAAGGACTTGGCATGGGGATCGTCATCGACGGAAACCTTTACAGAGGGAAAGGCCGTGCCGGGGAACTGGGCAGAACCTTACTTTCAGGTGAAACATTGGAAACCCGTCTCTCAGGATTAAAAGAGAGTGAACAGATACAGACCTTTCAAACAGCCCTTTACAACATCGCCCTTTTAATGCAGCCCGATGCCATCATCCTTAACGGGCCGAGAGAGGCAATCTTCGAAAAAGTAACGCGTGAATGGCAGATGGACGAGGAGAATCAGACTGCCTTAATCATATCCCGGGGCGGAGAAAAATCAGTCGTTGAGGGCGGGATCAGTCTGGGTATATCGCTCTATCTGAAAAAGCTATCGGTCGGCCGGGATTTCCTGGGCCAAGCAAGCGGATCGGAAAACATCTTTGTCTTTTAAACAGCTATCTTAAAGAGGAATGACCGAAGATGGAGAACTTTCTGTTGAGAATCCAGGACATATGGAAGATCTATCCCAACGGTATCAGGGCCAACAAAGCGGTTAACCTTGATATCAAGTCAGGCGGGATCCACACACTTCTGGGAGAAAACGGAGCGGGAAAGTCCACCCTGATGAACATTATCTTCGGCCTGATAAGACCAACAAAGGGCCGGATGCTCTTCAAGGGAGAGTCATACACCCCGGAATCAAGCGAGGATGCCATCAAAAAGGGAGTCGGGATGGTTCATCAGCATTTCAGACTGGTGCAATCGATGACGGCCCTGGAGAATATAACACTTGGAATGGAGCCCCTGAGAGGGTTTATAATCGATCAGAAAGAACAGAGAAAGATGGTCCGGGAAGCAACAGAAAGTTTCAACCTTCCACTGCCTTTTGACACAAGAGTGAAAGACCTTTCCCTGAGCCTTCAACAGAGGGTTGAGATAATCAAAACCCTTATCAGAAAGACCGATCTGATCATACTCGACGAACCAACCGGTATTCTGACCCCGCAGGAAAAGAGGGGGTTCTTTCACACCCTCAAAAGGCTCAGACAACACGGTAAAACGATTCTCTTCATTACCCATAAACTGAGTGAGGTCAAAGAGATATCAGACACCGTCTCCATCATGAGAGATGGCACTGTAAAAGACAGTTATGACGCAGAAAACATCCAAACCGATGAGATCATTGAGAGCATGTTAAGTGAGACAAAACCTTCTTTTACCTCGCTTAAAACAAACGATTCGACAGGAGAGATACTTCTAAAGACGGAAGGGTTGTGTTATAAGATCCCTCCCGGCAGAAATAGACTGGAAGACATCTCCTTCTCTCTGCAAGAGGGGGAGATACTCGGTCTTGCCGGGATATCGCATGAAGGCCCTGAGGATCTGATACATCTGCTCTTCGGTTTAAAACAACCCGATTGCGGAAGACTTATTCTCAACGGCCGTCCCTTCAGGGGTTTAACACCTGAAGCGGCAAGGAAAGCGGGAATTGCCCTGATCCCCTCGGACAGGATTAACATGGGCTCAGCGATCGATTTGAATCTTGCCGATAATCTGATGAGTGACAAAATAGATAGAGCCCCCTTTTCCCGGAACGGATTGATTGAAGCAAAACCGGTTCGTCAGTTTGTTCAATCTATTATTCAAAGATATGGAATAGCCGCACAAAACCCGAATCGCAGCGAAAAAATACTGATGAGGGAGCTCTCGGGAGGGAATATTCAGAAAGCGGTGGTAGCGAGAGAAATCTCGTCGGATGCCGGGATTATCCTGGCGGAGAATCCCACCCGGGGAATGGATGTATCGTCGGCGGATTTTATTCTGAATACCCTTATCGATCAGCGAAACAAGGGGAAATCAGTCCTCTTTTACTCGATTGACCTCACCGAACTCATACGGATCTCTGATCGGATCATGGTCCTTTCCGGCGGCAGGGTTGTTGGACTGTTCAACAGTTCCGAAGGGTTAACGGAAGGTATTCTCGGACGATATATGCTGGATCTAAACGGTGATGAAAGGGCGAAAAGTGAAAAAAATCAACATCAGCAATGAACTGTCCAAGACCTTGATCGTTATACTGATCGCACTTCTTGCAGGTTATATACTGATCTTCCTCACAGGACTGGATTGGAAAGGTGGCGGGTTTTTCCAGAGTGTCCGGACCTCTTTTCAGCAGACAGGTGAGGCATATGAAATCTTCCTGTCCTCACCTCTTTTCAAGCTCAACAGAGCCATTCCTGAATTCAATTTCAAGGGATTCGTTCAATGGATCAATCAGTCCGTTCCAATCATACTGACCGGGCTTGCCGTCAGCCTTGTCTTTAGTGCCGGGATATTCAATCTCGGTGCTGAGGGACAGATGTTTGCGGGGGCTGTGGGAGGGACTTTTACAGCAATACTCTTCCCCGCGATACCGGTCATACACGCCTTTATGGTTATACTAACCGGTATTATCTGTGGAATGGCGGTAGCAGCTATACCGGCTTCCATCAAATACAAGTTAAGAGGCTCAGAGATCGTGAGCTCGCTGATGATGAATTATATCGCCCTGTACATCGGCTTGCTTTTAATCAGGACATTTTTGAGAGACGAGATATCAGGAGCCCTGATGTCAAGAAAGTTCAGGGAAACCGCCCGGCTTTTTCTCCTGAATGAACGGTACAAATGGCATATCGGCATATTCATAGCGATTGGTGTAACCATGCTAATCTGGTTCATCATGAACAAAACGACATGGGGATACAAACTGAGAGTCACCGGCGCCAATAAGACATTCGCCAATTATTCTGGTATCCCCTCAACCAGAATGGTCTTCCAGACACAGCTCCTCAGCGGTTCAATTGCCGGCATGGCGGGCATCATTGTCCTGGCGGGCTATCACGGCCGTTTTCTCTGGGTGAATTCCCCCGGGTATGGATGGGATGGGGTCATTGTGGCTCTGGTTGCCGGACAAAAGCCCCTGCTGGTTCTCCCTGCTGCTCTGTTCATCTCCTATATCCGGGTGGGAGCCACGACGATGGGACGATATACGGAAGTCTCCCCGGAAATCATTGCCATTTTACAGGCGATTATCATCCTGCTCATAACAGCCAAGGCCTTCCTGGCCAACCGGCCATTAATGGAGACGGTCCGAAGTGCAATGCCGGCCCGGAGAGAAGATGGCTGATATGGTCGATTTTCTCTCGACTTCGCTAAGGGTTACCACGCCCATTTTGCTCTCAGCACTTGGTGCCTTAATCGCCTCATCAGCAGGGGCAACCAACATCGCTTTGGAAGGCATCATGCTCTTTTCCGCCTTTGTCGGGGCGGTTGTCAGCGGATTGACACACTCTCTGATACTCTCCCTGCTGTCAGCGGTCTCCTCCGGTCTTATCATGACCGGTATACTGGCCTTCTTCTCGCTCAAACTGAAGGCCAATATCATCATGGCCGCTATCGCACTAAACATATTCTCCTCGGGGGGGACTATCTTCTTTCTCAACGTCATAACAGGCGAAAAGGGATCATCGGCATCGATCGAATCACTGGTCTTCCCGACGCTGGAGATTCCATTGATCAACAAAATCCCGGGAATAGGCGAGATCCTCAGCGGCCATAATATTCTGACTTATTTTGCACTCTTTTCGGTGATCGCTGTCAGCTTCATGTTGAAGAGGACACCCCTCGGAACAAAGATCCGTGCGGTCGGAGAGAACAAAGAGGCGGCTGAATCCGTCGGCATATCGGTCAGGAAAGTGAAGACAGTGGCTCTGCTGCTGAGTGGTTTTTATGCAAGCCTCGGGGGTGTTTATCTTTCCATGGGATATGTCTCGTGGTTTTCAAGGAACATGACATCGGGCAGAGGCTGGATTGCACTGGCAGCTCAGGCCCTTGGCGGGAAGTCCGCCTACGGGGTGGCCATCAGTTCCGGGGTCTTCGGAATGAGCGAATCGGCCTCGTATTCACTCAAGCTCCTGAATATTCCCGGTGAGCTCACACAGGCATTTCCTTTTATCATCACAGTTCTGATGCTTATCATCGTGTCCTTTAAAAAGGAGAGACGGTTCATCGGCAACTCGTAG
>CAZVWW010000006.1:0-29857 GCA_964631265.1 uncultured Thermotogaceae bacterium | reverse complement strand
ATATGTTAAAATACACTAAAGGGGGGAGAAGTTTGAATAAAATACTGACAGAAACAGAAGAGCGATCAGTGGTTGATCTGACAAAGGAGCTCATCAAAAGGCCGAGTTCGGTCTGGGATGATGAGAGTGTGTACAGGTATGTGTACGATTATTTAAAGGAAAGAGGGTTTGAAGTCCAAAAGGGCAACTCAGCAGAATATGCCTTTGAACCGGATACCCGCTATTTTAATGTCATTGCGAAAAAGGGGAACGGTAAAGGACCTAAGGTGCTTCTTAACGGTCATCTGGACACGGTTTCCCCAAAGGGGGAATGGTATTATCCCAAGTACGACGCCAAGGAAATCGACGGGAAGATCTTCGGACTTGGCGCCGCGGATATGAAAGCGGGTTGTGCTGTTGCGATCCAGACCTTTGAGACAATAGTGGACAGATTCAGTGAATTGAACGGGGAACTCTTTCTGTCTCTGGTCTACGGGGAGGAATCGCCTCATTCATTCGGCTCGGATGAACTGCTGAGGCAGTTCGATTTCTCAGACTATGACCTGATCATCGTAACCGAGCCGTCCCCGGAACTCTCCAAGGACGTGTACTGCCTGAAGCATCAGAAGATGGTTAAAAATCCGAAGTTTCCCGTTGTTGTTATCGGTGCCGAGGGGAGAGAACTCTTTGAACTGAAGTTCCACGGGAAGAACACACACGCTTCCCACCCCAAAAGAGGAATCAACGCATTACAGGATGCAGCAAGGGTCATCACGGATCTGATCAATTTCAACAAATTTACCGACATTAAAACCGGCCGCGGTGATTATGTCGTTTTGAATATTGAAGGCGGAGATGAATCCTTTACCGTTCCCGGTTACTGCCGGGTTGCCATCAACCGGCAACTGGGGATCGGGGAGACAGTTGAAGGTGTTGAGAGAGAGATCAAGCAGATCATCAAATCGTTGAACCTTAAATCAAAAGTTGTCATAGACAAAAAATACTCACCCAGTGAAGATGTTGAGTATCGCCCCTATCTTTTCGAAAACTGTTCCTATATCGATGAACTAATCAAGATTATCAACCGGGGCAAAAAGAAGAAAAAGAAATGCCAATACATATCAAGCAGTATCGGAGATTTCAACCTTTTCGGTGTAAGAACAAAGGTGCCTACACTGGTTTTCGGACCGGGTGGCGGGAACATACACTCCGCAAACGAGTACGTCAACCGGCAGGATATCGTTGATTCAACTGAATACCTGACTCGTTTGCTGATGTCGATATACGGTACAGAAAAAACAGGAGGTGAAGAGAATGGGATGCGATAATGAAAAGAAGAACATTTCAGTCTGCAACTGCACTTATCCCGGATGCCCGAGGAAAGGAAAATGTTGTGAGTGCATTGCTTATCACAGAAGAATGGGGGAGCTCCCGGCCTGCTATTTCACTGCTGAGGAGGAGAAGACTTACAACCGGTCCATCGAATACTTTGTGAAGTGTAACAGTTAAAAGGGAGATGAGAACATGCTCGAGTTCAGGATCAAACTCAAGAAGATCATCAAGCTTTTCGAGTACCTCGAAAATTCTCAATACGAGCCTTTGATTAACCATTCCTTTTCTGTGGGGAACATCTTCTTTCGATTAATCAAAGAGCTCAAACTCGACTATGAACCCTGGCAGGTCTATTTTACCGGCCTCTTCCATGACATCAACCTGTTGATGATGACCACCATGAACGATTACGAGAGAACGCTGGAGTTTCTCGACAGTGAACCCGATATCAAGAAGATCGTCTTCGAACTCGACGGCAGAAACAAGCATTCTTTTCTCGGATCGGTCTTTCTGAAGAACCTTCAGTTTCCGGAGTGTTTTCAGAAGATGATGGTCTATCATCATACCCCCATCGACAAGGTGACAGAAAAGGATAAAAAGTTGTTGAAAGCGATAAATGCCCTGCAGGCAGCCGATGAGATATCCCGTGAAGTCCTCAAAGGGGGGTTTTTCAGCTCATACAAGGCAATCGAAAGAGCACTGGAGAACACGAGGGCAAATGCCGAGATACTGCCCGAAGTTGAGGCAGCGGTGAAAAAGCTTCCGAAGAGTGTCATCTTGAAGATGAGCATGGAGGCGGATTTCCGCGAGATTTACTTCAACCTTGATTCATCAATACAACTTGTCAAGGGCATTGCTTTTCTACTCGATGCCAAGAGCCCCTATACTCGCAATCATACCACCATTGTCTCGAAAATCAGTTCCAGAATCGGACTTGAGATGCTTACCGAGGCGGATTCAAAGATACTGGAACTGACCGGACTGCTCCATGACATGGGGAAATTCAACACGCCGTTAGCCATCCTGCACAAAAAGGGTCCGTTGGATGAGGATGAATGGGAGATCATGAAAAACCATGTCGTCGACACTTACAGAATACTCACCGACAGTGGCTTCGGAAGAATAGCGGCAATAGCGGCATCCCATCATGAAAGACTCGACGGGACAGGCTATCCCGATGGCCTTGCCATGAGTGATCTGGATATGTACAGTCGAATCCTTCAGGTCTCGGACATCTACAGCGCCCTGATCGAGGAGAGACCCTACCGGCAAAAGCTCTGTCCCGAAAAGGCGCTGGAGATCATACAAGATACCGCACGCGAGGACAAACTCGACTGCCGGGTCTTTCGCGAATTGAAAAAACTGGTGGAGACCGATCATCCCTCGACGCATACCACTTACTACGACACATTCGAGGACTTTCTGGGGATTAAGTATGAGAAAGTCAAACACTAACTCCCCGACAACGATCAGTCTCGGATCAAGTTGAACCGGTCCCCGGCTGAAAAACGATTGAACTGTTTACCGAATCGCCTGAATAGCAGGGCATTAGCGGTGAACCCGGTACAATGGCCTGACAGAACGGCGACAGGCTTGAGCTCTTCGAGGGCTGTAATGTGCTGCTCAATCTCGCTAATGGAAGCCCCTGTAAAGTGAAATCCCCCCATCACGACCCCGAGTTTAGTGCTGCCGGTCTTTTCAAGGGCATCATGGCAAATGTTGACGATGCCGCGATGTGAACATCCCGAAAAGACATGCACGCTATCCCCTTCAACGATGTAGAAGTTCAGTTCCTCCTGATGTTCTTCGGGTTCGGGCCGGCCGTCTTTGATTCGCGTATGGCCCAGGGCCCTCTGAAAACGCTTTTCAACATTTTTCACCCGACCGCTTATGTAGCATTCCGGAGCGACCTCCACCGGTTCGTCGACGGAGATAAAATTAGCTCCCAGGAGCTCGAGCCTCTCTTTTGAAGCGGGAAAGCCCGCGTATTTCCAGGCTGTTTTAGAAAAGGCGGGGACAAAACAATCCTTATTTAAAAATACAGGGAGCCGCATCTCTCTGTTGTTCAGCACGTCAGAAAGTCCACCGGCATGGTCGTAGTGCTTGTGGGTGATCATGCAGGTGTCGATTGATTCAGGTTGAATATCCAGAACCCTCATGTTATGAAGCAGGTCCTCGCCGATTGTTCCCGTATCCATTATCATGGAAAAGGTATCCCCGTTCGGATAGGCAATATCAAAGAGGAAAGAAAGGCCGTGATGCGCCTTTATGCGCGGTGCCTTTCCGGCGAGGTCATCCATCAAAACGGTTACTTTTACTCTTTTTTCCATTATGTCACGCTCCTGTCGATTTCTGTCCGGCCACTCATGAGACATTTTTCTCCAAAAGACCGGCTAATTTCTTGTCGTTGTCGTTGAACAAAACGGCTGCCCTCTCTTCGCGGTTGACAAAGCCTCTCATGCCATCCACTTCAAATTTGTCAGTGGACTTGAGATCTCTGAAGAAGAGCTTAAACTGCCGTGAACTACCTAATTTTTCAACCCTTGATATCCCGAGTCTTGTGGCCATCAATCTGAGTTTTGCGTAAAAGAGCAGTGTTCTGAACTGTTTCGGCGGTTTCCCGAAACGGTCCTTAATCTCGGCCTCTACATCTCTGAAGTCCTCCATGTCCTCGCAAAGAGCGATCTTTCGGTAGACTTTCATTCGCTCGATATTGTTGTCAATGTAGTCCTCGGGAATGAGCACTTCGAAATAAAAACCTTTGAGCTCAACCCCTCTGGATTCGGGCTTTTTCTTCTGCTGTTTCTTTTCACCCTTCTTCAGCCCTCTGCTGACCAGGACATCGTCGAGGATCTGTCTGTAAAGGTGAAGTCCAATCGTGTTGATCTCGCCGTGCTGTTCCATTCCAAGGATATTGCCGATGCCCCTTATCTCCATATCCCTCATTGACAGCTGCAGCCCGCTCCCCGCTCCGTGAAATTTAGAAATGGCCTCGAGTCTGGATTTCGATTCGGGTTTGAGTTTGGCTCTTTTCGGATAGAGAAAATAGGCAAATGCCCGTCTGTCACTTCTTCCCACCCGGCCGCGCAGTTGATACAACTGGGAGAGACCGTATCTCTGCGCATCGTCGATGATCAGGGTATTTGCATTCGGGATGTCAACACCGCTTTCGATAATGGTTGTGCAGAGCAGCATCTCAAGCTCACCGGTGTAGAAGTCGTTAACCGTCTTCTCAAAGCGTTTTTTGGCCATCCGGCCATGCGCCAGGCCGGTTTTGATCTCCGGGACAACTCCCCGTACCCTTTCAAGGACCTCATCAATGTCTTCAACACGATTGTGCACATACAGAACCTGCCCACCCCTTGTGACTTCCCTCAGTATGGCTGTTTTGATGAGTTTTTCGTTGTACTGAGAGCAGGTGACCTCAATGGGGATTCTTCCGGGGGGCATTGTGTCGATGACGGACATCTCCTTGATACCGGACAGCCCCATGTACAGGGTTCTCGGTATCGGGGTTGCCGACAGGGTGAGGACATCTATCTGCTCTTTGAAGGATTTGATACGCTCTTTCTGCGTGACACCGAATTTCTGTTCCTCGTCAATAATCAAGAGTCCGAGGCGATCGAACTTGACCGTTTTTGACAGCAGACTGTGAGTTCCGATGACGATATCCACACGCCCCTCTTTAATGCCGGTGACAATCTTCTTCCTCTGTGCTTGTGTGATGAAGCGGTTCAAGAGCTTGACATTCAGGCCAAACCCCTCCATTCTCTCGATGAAGGTTTCATAATGCTGTTTTGAAAGAACCGTTGTTGGCACAAGCATTGCCACCTGGTAGCCGGAACTGACGGCCCGGAATGCAGCCCGCATCGCCACTTCTGTCTTGCCTGAACCGGCATCCCCGAATACAAGCCGGTCCATCGGCTTTTCCTTCTCCATGTCCTCGAGTACTTCTTTTATCGCTTGATCCTGAGCGGGGGTCTCGATATGGGGAAAGCTGTTGAAGAAATTCTCCTCAAGTTCCCGGTCGCCTTTGAAAGAGATTCCGGTTGCGTTTTCACGGACGGCGTAGAGTTTGATCAGTTCTTCAACCTTCTTCTCGATGTCCTCTCTGACCTTTTTTTTACTTTTGGCCCAGCTCTTCCCCTTCAGTTTCGAAAGCTTTACCAGTTCCGGGTCACCAACATATCGATGAACACGATCGATGTTGTCCACCGGGACAAAGATCTTGACGGCGTTATCGTATTCGAGTTTAAGATATTCGCGCGTTCCGGCGTAGTTCGTTATAACCTCATTTCCGAGATAGCGTCCAATCCCGTAATCTTCATGGACAACAATCGTGCCCCTTTCAATCCCTTCTTCATCGATAAGGGCCTCTGTCTGATATTCCAGGAACTTGGAGACCGTCTTTTCGGGTTTTTTGAGTTTGATATTCTTATCATCAAGCCGGATAACCTCATGCATTCTTTTTCCGTCAGAGGTAGCAAGGGCGGATTCATCCGGGCTGATATTGATCCATTTTTCCGCCCTAAGCAGGAGGGATTCACTGACCCGGAGATATCGGTAATAGAGTTCCTTGTACTCCGTACCGGGATAGAGTTCGAAGAGTTCTCTTTCAAACTGTCTGATGGATTCAAAGCCTTTTGCCACATCAATATAGATAATGGCTGTGTCATCCTCTATCTGGCTCAAAAGGGGTTTATGTTTGTTCAGAAAGAGCGGGGAAAGCGCTTGATAATCCATGGGATTCCCGGAGATCTCGCTGATAAAGGGACTGTTGCTGTATTTTTGGGAGAGTTTATTCATCCGCTTGTTGAAGACCTCCCGGTTCTCATCGTCGAAGATAAACTCCCTGGCAGGGGCGATCACAACGCTGTTCAACCTGTCGACTTTCCGCTGGGAGTTGATATCAAATGTCCGGATTTCCGTGATCTCATCGTCAAAGAATTCAATTCTGCACGGCATTTCGGTGTTCAGGGGAAAAAAATCAACAATAAATCCCCTGACGGAGAACTGTCCGGATTCCTTGACGTTGAAAACCCGTTGATAACCGGAATTGGTGAGAAAATTAATAAGAGATTTCTGAGAGCGTTCGTCTCCCTCATGTACAATGAGTTTTTTCTTCTCAAGTTCTTCAAATGAGATGGTATTCTGCAGCAGTCCGAGCGCTGTTGTCACGATCGTTTTGCCTGCTTCCATGCCTCTGAGCAGTGTTTTCATCCTTTGCCTTGCCGTCGAGAGTGATGCCGGCATGGGATCGAATGGCAGGACGTCGAGTGGGGGATAATGCTCGAAGAGACTTGCTTCAAAACTCTCGCTGTATTTTCGGTAATATTTCAATTCGGGAAAGACCACAACGGACTTTTTATAGCGCCTGATGAGCCCGGAGACGACGGCCGGGATCTTTTCAAAGAAGTGTCTTTCACCGATGACAACGTTTGCTCTGTTTGACAAGGTATGTTTTTCAAACTTTTCTAATGATGGGACCAACATGATATTTTCCCTCCCGGCTGCGTAATACCAAGACATCGAGGATGATCGGTTTTTCATTCGTTCTCCCCGCGTAATAGAAATAAAGTTTTTTATCCCGCGAAAAGGCCAGTCTTTCCGCAGAATCGATCGGGACGTTTCTGTATATTCCGATGAATTTCAACTTCCCTCTTTCCCGGTGGCGTTTCATGATAAACGACAGGGCCCGTTTAATATCCTCCATGTTGTAGTGTTTTCTGGCCACCCGGTTTCTTCTGACCGGGAATTTGACAGCCGCAGCGTAGGATTGATCGATGGAGGTGTTGAATTCGACGGGATGTCCGGTGATACGGCTCTCCCCGGTGAAGAGTTTATAGTCCAGATGAAAGCAGCCGCTCTGTTTTTCTGCAAAGTCAGTTTCAAGGTCTTTAATCTGCCGGGGTTCGAGTTGGTAATCCGGGTTTTCGAGAGTAACATCCCCGGGCTCGATCATTTCCCGGGAGAATTCAGCCGGCGGTTCAACCTCTGTTGAGTGTCCGGATAACTCCGTCACGGGGAAACCCGTATCAATTGTCTTGACGACCACATCCGTTTCTTCTTCACCGGTAAGGGACTCAATAACCAACGAGGGGAAAACGAACGAATCATCCTCCACAACCGTCACCTCAGCGTTGGATTCATCGTTTTCTTTTCTCAGGATATCTGATACTTCAACGGAAAGACGGAAACGACTGTCAAAGAATTCAGGCGGTGGGGCATCATCTCTCTCGCCTCTTATATTAACTGCATGGGCGTCCTCTTTTAGATCGTTGCATTGGAAAGCCTCTTCAAGCATCGAGGCGTTTGTGATGGTGTTATCCGGGTCGTGCGGTTTCAAACTTCCGAGACGGAAGGGGAAATCGATTGGTTTTTCGTTGATGTCAAGCTTGCCCGTTTCTCTTTTCAGGGTTTCAAAAATATCGGTGAAAAAATGTCCTATTCTTCTGAACAAACGTACTTAAGTGCCTCCTTAAGCCGCTGAAAAGGTTCAAGTATATCGATTTCGTCTGACAATCTTTCCAGCCATTTCATGTCCTCGCTCGTCAATGTTCCGGTGTAGACAATCTTGAAACCGGCTTCCAGTTCCTCAGTATTCAACCCTTCCCTCAGTTCGTCGCTTTCTTTTTCTTTTTCATTCTTTGAAGAATTGGCAATATAGATGATCGGGGATTTTGACTGTAATCCCAGCAATCTTGAATCATCGAGAAGAATAAACTTCGGCTTTTCCTGTACGTTCTGGATTAATTTTTTGGCGATGACATCGACCATCAGATATTTTTCAATGGAGCTGCCGTAGAGAATCTTCTGCAGCCCGGTCGGCTTTATGGGTTCCGAGTATTTGAATTCGAGTGGTATGGCATAGGCATCGGTCACCATTATTCCACCGAGATAACCGTTTTCATCCATCCTTAAGACCATCATGTAGCCTATTGATATATTCATATCCGGCATATTCGCACCTCAAATCCCCCTATAAGTGTATGTCAAGAAAGTGTCCTCTGTATTCATCCTCCACAAGCTTATCCTCTTTCTTTTCGCCTGTTTTTTCAGGGTTCTTTTCGGAGCCAAAGTATTCATTTTTATGTTGTTGCTGCGTGGAATCCTTTAACTCCTCCTGATCCCCCTTTTTGGTTTCGCCCGTTGATTCGGTCTGTCTTCTGGTTTGTTCCCTCATCTCATCGGCGAGGGTCTGACTGGCGTTGCTCTGGACATTGGACTGATTGCTGACCTGTTCAGCCGTCTGTGGTCCTCTTGCATAATTTGTCAGCATTTCCACCGGTCCGGTCATATCACTCCACCTCCTCGTTTCCGAGGAATATCTGCATTCGCTTCTTGAGTTTGACCATGATACTCCTGTGTATCTGTGAGATCCTGGATTCGGTAACCCCGAATACCTCTGCTATCTCCTTGAAATTAAGGTCCTCAACATAATATAACGATAACAGGTTCCGTTCTCTTTCCTTTAATCCCTCTATCTCGATCTGAAGCTGTTCATTCAGTTCAGCTTTGTTGTAGACTTCCTCCGGTGTCTTGGACTTTCCGGGGAATATCTCCGTGAAGTCTTCAGAATCTTCGGTGAGAAAACCATCGAGATTGAGCAGCTGTCTTCGGCTCATCTCTTTCAAGGCCAGCTGAACATCACGCAACGGGATATCCAAATACCCCGCCACCTTCTTTTCGTCGGGCAGCTCCCCGTCCCGACCCTCCAGTTCCATCAGGGCCTTTTCAACCTGTTTCATCAGATGCCGGGTGTTTCTGGGGATCCAGTCTATCTTTCTCAGATAATCGTACATGGCCCCGCGGATCCGCTTCATCGCAAACGTGAAAAAGGTGGCGCCTCTACCCGGATCATACCTTTCCTGGACGTTCAGAAGTCCTATGAGCCCTTCCTGAACGAGGTCGTCCACTTCCACGTTCTCGGGAAGCGTCGTCTTCAATGATATGGCTATTGCCTTGATCTTTGGAATAAACCGCTCGATTATATCTTCAGATGTTATCTTTTTACTGTATTGATTGTATGAATAGTGTTTATTCAATTAAAACACCTCAAATTTGTACAACTTCGGTTTTCTCCCCGCCTCCAACCTTCCTGACGTTTAAAACCCCGGTGGCAAGATTGTACTCGATACTTCTGGCCCGGCCGCCGGCTGTGTCCTCTGCCCGGATTTTAATCCGCTTTCCTCTCAGAACCTTCTTGACAGCTTCCACATTCCGTTTCCCAACCTCCATTGAAGAGCCCTTGCTCTTAAACATGGCAGCCCCTCCGGCTATCTTTGCTTCAAGCCTGTTGATGTTAGCGCCGAGTTTTTTCATATCCTCCAGGAGAATGGGGATGCCTGTATCCGCGTACTTCCCCGGTTTTGCAACGGATTTTCCACCGCTGTCAGGCAGCATAACATGGATGAGACCCCCGATACCACTCGTTTTATCGATGATACAGACCCCCACGCATGATCCCAGCCCTAGCGTGACTAATATTCCCGGGTTCTTGTCAGCTTTGTATTCTCCTATCCCGATAATCGATTTTGCCCCCATTCGGGTCACATCCCGAGACTTGCCAGTAATTTTTCAATCGAATGCGGCTCCATTATCTGGAAGAGATAGGCATCCACTTCTGTCTGAGATTCAATCTCAAAGTTGGTTTCCACCAGAATGCTGTTATCTTCCTCCGCTGCATACTCAAGACAGGATTCCGCCACTATCGCCGAGATCATATCAAAGGTTACCTGGGGAACTTCTGAATTGACATTCAAGTTTGTGAACTGGGACAAGGCCACGAGATATGAACCACAAACAATATTACCAATCTCAGAAAAGACCGATTGCTGCATCTCATCCATCTTTGTCAGATCTTCCGGTTCGGTTCCGATCAGTAATTTCACCATCTCTTTTGCCGGTTTCGCATCGTACAGCAAAAGCAGTTTCCCGTTGAGTTCTTCAAAGAATTTCATCTGTATGCCCACGGTTACCTTTTCGGGATCCTTGAACATGAACGGTATCTTTGATATTTCAATGACAGAGACATCCGGTACGGTAATGTCTACTTTTTTTGACGTCATTGTTGATAAAGAAGTTGCAGCATTTCCCGTTCCAATGTTTCCGATCTCCTTTAAGGCCTCAATATGGACAGATTCCAATTTATCATAAACCGACATGCTATCTTACCCCTCTCCTTTAATGTTTTTATCCTTCTTTCTTCTTTCCTGTTCAAGATGGAAGACGAATCGGACCAATTTGTCTTCCTTGCTCCTTGCCAGCGCGTTAAATTGAATCCCGTATATGTTATTTCTGCTGTCGGCACTTGTATCGACCCTGACAACAGTTGCATCCTGGTCTTTTAATTCAATTCCCTTTGTGAGATCAAGATTAATCAGGAGCTTCACACCGACTTCTATTCTGGGTCTTGTTACGATCAGCAGACCGCCGGCGCTCAGGTCTTTGGTGATAAAGTTAAAGACTTCCTTTTCCTCATCTCCGGAATCTTTGTACATAAAGGTTCCTTTCTTGAAGAACGGAACCCGAACAAAGACTCTTCTCTGGATCTTTCTCAACTGCTGGGGGAAAGATATATAACTGACATAAAAGCCCTCGGCATTCTTTTCATACGAAATCACCCGGGCGTTGAAAACATACATGGAACTTTGATCGATCATCTTTACATAGGCGCGGGTACCTGCGGGAAGCGGAACGTATTGGCCTCTGAAGCTTGGCATCCCGATGGTCAGGATCCTCTCGTTTAAATCAACATCGAATATTGAGCTTTTATACATCCCGGCAAGTTCCGGATCCGAAACGTCTAAAACAAGGGGCTTTCCTATGCTTAGGACACTTTTGGCTTCTACCTTCGAATTGAAATAATCCATTCTATCAACTCACTCAGATTTCAATATTTAACGCGTCGAGCTTTTTCTTGATGGTCAAAAGGTATTGTTTGAGTCTTTCGATGTTTTCTTTAATATCCTCTTCTATTGTCATACCGTACTGGAAAAAGTTAAAATCGGTAAACTCATGGACCTTGTGAAAATGGATATCCAGTTTGGCACTTTTGATATAGAGGTTTCCTTCAGATGATCGGATCCTGTCGCCTGCAATCATCCCGATACCGGATATTGAAATGTCTTTCATAAGCCCTTTGATTTCCTGATCCTGTGTGGTTACAACAATCTGTTCCAGAACGGGAAATCTTTTGTAATGCCTTTTCTGTTTGACCCTGATGGAAGAGGGGCTGACCATAAAACGCATGATTGTTTCATGCTTCAAGCCCTCTAACTTACCGCTTTTGATACAAGTTCCCTTCCCACTGACAATCATTGAGGGTAAAAAGATCTTAAAAAAGAACGTTCTTGAATTGAGTTTAAAGGTTGATCTCAGTTTCGTTGTCTCAAAGACGAGATTTTTCCTGAACTTTCCCAGAAACACGGCGGGGAAGACTGTTTCCTCAGATTGAAATTCAGTTTTCCAGTGGCTCAATGCAAGCATTTTGTTGATATATTCCTTATCAACCATTTAATAACCTACTTTATACCGAAGAGTTTTTTGATCTTACCCAGAAAACCCGCTTTGTCCATATTCTCCTCGGTCTCATCCTTGAGAACATAGCCTGTCAAGCGCTGTATGGTCTGGGCAGGCTGAGAATGCTTGCTAATCTCAACGAGCGGTACCTGCTTGATCACACTGTTGCTGACCGCCTTGTCACTCCTCAGTATAAACCTTTCCTCGACTTTCCAGCCAACGAATTTCTCAAGGACGTAAGAAAATCTGTCCAGAACCTTTATATCCTTTGAGGTGTTTCGTGATTGATTCATTATAAGATAGAGTTCGGGATATATTCCCTTGCTTGCCAGAACCTTTGCCAGTGTGTAGACATTCATAAGCGCCGTGGGTTCAGGCGTTGTGACAAGAAAGAGTTTATCGGCGGATGAGTAAAACGAGATGAGCTCATCCGTGTAGCCCGCCCCGGTGTCTACAATGGCATAATTCATATCCAGTGCCATCTCCATGAAGTCCTCGATGAACTTCTGCTTGGGTTCTTTTCTGAAGGCGATCAGATCTTGAACATCAGTGCCGCTGCTCAAGAGCCAGACCCCGTATCGTGTGGGATAAATGATATCTTTCAGCTCCAAATCGCTGATGAGATAGTCCCGCAATGTGTTTCTTGTGGTGACCCCGAGCAGTATGTCCGCGTTTGCAAAGCCGGCGTCTGCATCGAAGAGGAGGACGTTCTTTTGCTCCTTTGCAAGTGATACGGCAAGATTACTGGCGATGACACTCTTTCCCACACCCCCTTTTCCACTTGCAACGAGTATTATCTCAAGATTCTGGTTAGCCACTACCTGCTTGAGTGTTTCAGTTTGATCTGGCATCTTTTAACACCTCTTTTACAAGCAGTGAAGCGAGCCGCTTGGAATTCCCCATCATGATATCCTCCGGGATTCTCTGTCCGTTAGTTACATATGATATCGGTATATCGTAATTGTTTGTCAACTCGATCAGAGAACCGTAAATTCGGGTTTCATCCATCTTGGTCAGGATCAGATGTGTGGGCGATACAACTGAAAAATGCTCAACGATGTCAAAGAGATCGGATATCCGTGTGTTCATGCTGCCTGTCAGAAAGACATATTCCGGCTCTATGATTTGAAGGTATCGGGTGAGCTCGGACATCTGCATCTCATTTTTCTGACTTCTCCCGGCTGTGTCGACCAGGACGAGATCGTAATTCTTGAATTTTTCAAGCATGGTCTTCAATTCACCCGGATTGTAGGCCACTCCAACTTCAATCCCCATGATATCGGCACTAGTCTTTAACTGGTCAACAGCGGCAATTCGATAGGTATCAATCGTCAAAATACCGATCTTCTTACGCATCTCCAGAGACAACATGGCCGCTATTTTTGTGAGTGTCGTTGTCTTACCAACACCGGTTGGGCCCACAAAGAATATTATATCCCCGCGGTCATGTTCTTTCAAAGGATTTTCTGTTTTTATCAGGGGATGAACAATATCAGTAAACCGTTTTTCAAAGTCCATACTGGTCTCAGTGTTTCTTTCCGTTATGATTCTAAGCGATTCAACGATATTTCTCGATATATCCTCATTGATCTCCTGCTTTTTTAGCGATCTGAATATCTTACGATAATCCTCCGGAATACCGGGCAGGTAATTCTCCTTGCCAACCTTGGACGAGAGTTCCTGCATCATCCGTTTGATGGAGATCACTTCTTTTCTCAGATCACTTACGCCTCTGTCATTTCTAAGATTAGCCCGGGACTTTTGCTCAACGGTTTCCTCAGCAGTTTGTCGCTGACGCGGATTCTGTTGGTTCTGCCCGCTTCTGTTCCTGCTGTTGTCCTGATAACTGAAATTCGGAATGGTTGGGGCCTGGTTTTGATTCCTGACGGGCTTCTTCTGTTCGGGGGGGGTCACATCTCTGTTCTTTGAGAGGATTCTCTTAAGCTCGTATATCTTCTCGCTGTCAACCCATCCCTGTTCATCTTTATTGGATGTGTTTCGGGATTGTTCGTTCTTATTCTGGTTTTTATCGTCAGCCACAGCCGTGACCTCGTATCTGATCTTTCTGCCAATGCCCAAAAAGCCGCCTTTCTTGAATTTTCTTGTCTGAAGGATGACGGCATCTTCCCCGAGTTCGTTTTTTATTCTCTTTAACGCTTCTTTTACATCTTCAACCACGTATTTTTTTATCTTCATAATGATACCACCGTTTCAACATTAAAGGGTATATCGTCGACCAGTTCTTCATAAGAGATGACCGCAATGCTCTGCAGCGATCGCTCAATCGATTTTCTCAGATAAAATCGTATGTTCCCCGAACAGACAATAACCGGGACATTGCCCTGCTGCATAATCTTCTCAACACCCTGCGAGAGCTTGTTAACAAGCTTTTGGAGTGTATCCGGGTCAATCGCCAGATATCTCTCCTCATCCGTTTCTCTGATCTGTGAGGCGAGCTGCCTTTCGAGGTTTGGATCAAGTCCCACCGAATGAATCTGGCCGTCATCGGAGCGGGCGGCGACACATATCTGTCTCTTCAGTGCGCGTCTGACAAACTCCGTTAGATAGTCAATATCCTTGGTCTTCTCGGCGTACTCCGACAGCGTTTCAAAAATAACCGGAAGATTCCGGATTGAAACCCTTTCCTTTAAGAGATTCTGCAAGACCTTCTGTATCTCATATACCTTGAGGAGATCGGGAATGATATCGTTAACCAACTCCTCATATTTTTCTTTAAGCCCGTTCAGAAGCAGGTCCATTTCCTTCCTGCCGAGAAGCTCATGGGCATGCTGTTTGACGATCTCAGAAAAATGTGTGGCAAAAGCACTTGGCGGGTCAACTACGGTATAGCCCATGCTTGTTGCGTTTTCTTTCTGGGATTCGTCAATCCAGTATGCTTCAAGACCAAAGGCAGGCTCCTCAGTTGAAATCCCGGGCAAAGCCCCTTTTGCAGTTCCAGGATTGATCGCCAAAAGCCTGTCCGGCCAGAGCTCGTATTTTGCCAATTCCGTTCCCTTCAATTTTATCATATATTCGTTTGCTTTTAGCAAAACGCTGTCACGAACCCTGATCGGGCTTAAAATCAGCCCCAGCTCATAGGCCGTCTGTTTTCTGACCATGGTGATCCGGTCAAGGAGGTCACCCCCCTGCGAGGGGTCTGCAAGCGGCAGAATGCCGTAGCCGAATTCAACATCCAGGGTGTCGGACTGTATGATCTCAGAGACCTCCTCAGCTGAGGTCAGGGAAGGGGCTGCAGGGGCGCCGCCTTCCTCGGCGGGTGCCCCGCCCTCCGGGGCCGGTCCCCCTCTTGGACCCTCAAGGCCTCCGAATCCTCCACCCGGGCCTTCCGGAGTGGCAGCTGCAGGTTGAGCCTCTTTTTCCTTCTGACTGGCAAAATAGGAGAGTAAAAGCAATCCGGACCCGATGATAATCCCGATGGCTGTCGGCATCGGGGTGAAGATGGTGAGGAACAATATGACAAATCCCGTGAGCATCAGAACCCTGCGTTCGCTTGTCAGTTCCTTGACCATGTCGTCCCCGAGATTGGACTCTGAAGCAGATCGTGAGACAAGGATACCCGATGAGGTTGAAATCAGAAGTGAGGGTATCTGGGCCGCGAGCCCGTCACCAACCGTTAAAAGGGTGAATACGGAAGCAGCCTCGCCGATCTCCATGCCCTGCTGCACAACACCCACAATGAGACCGCCGATGATGTTAACGAAGACAATGATGATCCCCGCGATGGCATCACCTCTGACAAATTTACTCGCACCGTCCATGGCCCCGTAGAAGTCGGCCTCGCGTCTGATGTCCTCTCGCATCTTTCTGGCCTCGTCCTCGGTGATCAAGCCGGCGTTGTAATCTGCATCGACACTCATCTGTTTACCCGGCATGGCATCCAGGGTAAATCTGGCACCAACCTCTGAGATCCTTTCGGCGCCCTTTGTGATAACAACAAACTGGATAATAACCAGTATGAGGAATATGATAAGTCCCACAACATAGTTTCCGCCCACAACGAAGTTCCCGAAGGTTCTGATAACCTTTCCGTCAAAATTCTTGCCGTTGAGGAGGATGAGCCGGGTCGAAGTAACGTTCAAAGACAGGCGCAGCAACGTTACGACAAGCAATATACTTGGAAACGATGCCAGTTCAAGCGCATTCGTCACGTACATCGTTGAGAGAATAATGACCAGTGAGAAGGTAATATTGATAACCTGGAATGTATCGAGCAGGAATGTCGGAACCGGCAGTATCATCAGAAAGATGATGCCGACAACCAACAAAGAGACAATGACATCCTGATTTCTCAAATGCTACACCTTCCCCGAAGTTTGAAAGACATATGCCAGAACCTCGGCAACGGCCCGGTACATATCGTTCGGGATCTCGTCGCCGATATCCACTCTCTCGTACAATTCTCTTGCCAACGTCTTATCCTCATAGATCGGCACATCATACTCCTTCGCTATCTCCCGTATACGCATCGCAATATTATCAGCTCCTAATGCAACAACAACCGGGGCATTCATCGTTTCAATATTGAATTTTATCGCAATCGACAAATGAGTGGGGTTCGTGACCACAACAGTTGCAGACGGAACTTCTTCCATCATTCGTCTTTGAGCCATTTCCTGCATTTTCTGTCGTTGTTTTTTCTTGATCTCCGGATTCCCTTCAACGTCTTTTCTCTCGTCCTTAACCTCTTTCTTTGACATCATAATGTCCCGTTCAAATTCCCATCGCTGATAGAAAAAATCAACAAATCCGATCGCAAGGAGTGCAAAGGCTATTCTCAAGGTCATGGTGTACAGAGAATCAGCCAAAAAGATCATCCCCTCCAAAAGAGACTGATTAGGCAGAAGGAAGAGCATCGACCAGATATCTCTGATGAAAAGAAAGGCAATAACCCCGAGAACCGCCAGTTTCAACAGATTCTTAATCAGTTCTACCACCGATCGCAAAGAAAAAAGTTTCTTAAACCCTTCAATCGGGTTGATCTTGTTCAGGTCAAACTTAAAGGCCTTTTTCAGGGACAAAAACCCCTTTGTCTGGGCAAAGCCTGTTGTTATGGCAATGACAACACCGGATAGGATAATCATGATCAGTGCCCAGGCGAGATCATCCCCGCGCAGACTGATATATTGCCCCAGTGCCCTGAAATCCTGAAACGTTCCACGGTTGGGCAATGCCACAAAGAATGTCATGATCTTCCGCATGCCATGATATACCAATGGTATCATAAAACGGAGCACAACAATAACGGAGATGAAAACAAGGGCCATCGCCAGATCCTTTGAATACGGAACCTGTCCGTCCTCTCTTGCCTTCTCTCTTCTTCTCGGTGTTGCCTGTTCTGTTTTGTCAGGGTCTTTGGCAAAGAGCTGTATATCAAATGTCAACCGGGCACCGTTCAAAAACCGTTCAGTGTGTCTGATATAAACCCTCCAAGTTCCTCCGTGTATATGATAATCCGCTCCGCCAGCAACGGCAGCAGTCCGATCATGATAATAAGTCCCACCAGTATCTTCAACGGGATCCCGACAATAAACACATTCAACTGCGGCAGGAGCTTTGCCATTATCCCCAGGCTTACCGTGACCAGCAGCATAAAGACGATCATCGGCATCCCCACCTTCATGCCGAATTCTAAGACCTTTCCGAGAACAAGGGTGATATTCCAGCTTATCTCCCGGTTGAATATCATGATATCGGCCGGCACACTGTCAAAGCTGTTGATCAGGATACCAATCAGGACAAGCGGGCCTTTAATAATGGTGAAAACATAACTGCCAACCATAAAGACAAGCTGACCGACTATGACACTCTGAGTCTGCATCTGGGGATCAAAGATACTCGCCGCCGCAAATCCGATCTGATAACCGTATATATCTCCCGCAAAAAGAAGCGCATAAAACATGATATTCGCAATCAGCCCGGCTGAAAAACCATAGAGAAAATTCATAAAGAGTATCGCCGTCATCTCACCAACGGGGATATCAAGCGGAATGTAGTCTGGAACATAAGTGAGGATGATGTATGACAGAAAAAGGACAGCCGGGATCTTGACTTTCAGGGGAAAAAGGGTTCCACCGAAAAACGGGGCAATGATAAACAGGCCCGATAATCGGACTAAAATGGCCATCCATGTCAGGAATCTGAAAAACAGCCAGTTCTGAATAGCAGGATCCATCAGAAAACCCCAATCATATCAGATTGAAATAGTAGTTGAAAATCTGTGTGAAATAATCAATCAGATTCTGCAACATCCAGCCACCGAAAAAGACCAGCGTCAGAAAGACCACCAGTATTTTTGGGACCATGGTCAGTGTCTGTTCCTGGATGGAGGTCACAGCCTGAAAAATCCCGATCATGACACCGACAGTGAGTGCCAATATCAGAGCGGGGGAAGCAGTTAAAAGAAGGGTGTATATCCCCTCTCTCACAACGTCAAGAAAAGATTCTACCGTCATATTCTAATCACCTGATAATCCCAATAATCATCTCCAACCTATTATAACACGGATCCATCTGGTATAATTGTTTTAAGTAAGAGACACAGACAATATGGGGAGGTGATTAGAATGAAAAGAAGTCTATTATTGAGCCTGATAGTCATGGTCATTGGTTTCACAGCATTTGCACTCGCCCCGATTCAGGTTACGGTGGAGAATACGACGGACTTTGAGGCCGCCATCAACTACAAATACAACGGCGACTGGGCTTATCCCTACAGCGAGAGCATGTGGAAGATGCTGAACAAGGGCATCGAGGAGACAGAGTGGCTCATCATCCCGCCGGGTAAGGAGATCAAGCTCCTCATCGACAGAGGAAGCCTGCTACGTATCATCAAACGAAACGAACACAACAACATGTGGTATACCCACGTTCAGATCCCCCAGCAGGCCTGGGTTGAAGGACAGCGATTGAAGATCAGGCAGTTTTAGAGAAACCTTTGTCCCTATTTCTTCAAAAACTCTATCCTCACAAACTGCGGGACATACAGGCCCTCATATGCTTTATTTTTAAGATACTCCCCGAGTTTGTCCGTCAGCCCCTTGACAAAGGGATCGAGGTTGACGTTATAGGTCAGGACGATCTCGTGTTCCTTTTCAGCCAGCTCGGGGTGGGATTTAACGGCATAGGCAATGAAGACGGGTTTGCCGTCTTTTGTCTTTGTGTTGCTCCAGGGCGCGGGGATACTGTAGACAACGCCCTGGTCTGTCCAGGGGCCGGTGATCTGTTCCGCGGTGTAAAGGTGGATGTCATCACTCAGTGGCGGTATCTGCAGAGAGTACCAGTTGAAAAAGGGGTTATGCTGCACGGTTGTTTCTGATACGCCCGGCAATCCCTTAATCGTTGTGGGAGTGGCGCTCTTCTGCCAACCTTCATTTGAGAAGACCGTACGCTTCTCCCATTTTCCTGATTCCGCGTTTGCGACACTTATTCTGGATAGAACAGTTTTGGCATCAAAGCCGGTTCCCCTCTGTCCGAAGAGATAAACAACATTACCTCTCCTGGTCAGGGCACTGCTCCAAACGACACCGTTTTCTTCTGGGATATAATGCCTCTTATACTGCCATCCATCCGGACTTTTCAGGGGGTTTTGAACCGTGAAGAGTTCCGCCCCGAGGGTCTTGAAGCTGTTCGTATTTTTTGTTGTGATACGATCTGCGGCTATCAGGAGTGAGCTGTCCAGCATGGTTCCCACAAGCGGCCAGTAAAACGCCTTTTCTTTCCCGGAGTTGAATATCGCCTTGATTTTAGAATTATTCTTCCGATAGTATTTTTTTATCGCTGAGAACGATCCACTCTCTTCTCTTTGTGCTACTCCGATCGTGTTGTGTATGAAGATCGAATAATCCCGTTTTCCGTCCCGGCTTGTTCCAAGCAGCGTATCCCCGAACAGCCAGATATAGTGATCGGGGTCAATCTCAATCGATGTCGAGGCATCGGCCCCGAGCCATGTTGTGCCGGTGGCGTTTATCGGGGGATTGATCATTTTCTGAAGACTATCCGGTGTGATGGTCTTACTGACCTCGTAGGTAACGGTGGAAAAACCACTGGTAATGATAACGCTAAAAAGGATTGAAACAACGATGTAAATCCTGGTAAGTGTATTCTCTTTTCTCATAAAGACCTCCCTGAAACGGTTTATCTCATTTTATCATGAATACTCCAATCCATTCTTTATGCTCTGAAAAAAACCGAAAAGGCGATGGCTTGACAAAAAAACGAATATGTGTTATATATAAGTATAACAATAGAACTATGGTTAGGGGGAACAAAAAATGCAGTATGTTATTGAAACAACGAATCTGAAGAAAAAATTCAAGCGATTATGTGCCGTTTCCGATCTCTCACTCAGAGTGCCTGAGGGAAAGATCTACGGTTTTCTCGGTAAAAACGGGGCGGGAAAGACAACGGCGATCAAGATGATGGTCAGTCACCTGCGGCCAACCGCTGGACAGGTCAGGCTCTTCGGGTATGACGTGGAACACGATTATCTGAGTGTAGCAAAGAGAGTGGGAAGTCTTGTTGAAACACCGGTCTTTTACCCCAATCTGACAGCGGAGGAGAATCTCGTTATCTGCGGACAGCTTTTTAAGACCTCACTTACCAGGATCAATGTGGTATTGGAGATGGTGGGATTGCGTCAGCATGCTTCAAAACCTGTCAAGCGCTTTTCTCTCGGGATGAAGCAGAGACTTGGCATTGCGCAGGCACTGATGCATGATCCCGATCTCTTGATCCTCGATGAACCGACAAACGGGTTGGACCCCTCCGGGATACATGAGATCAGAAGATTGCTGGCAAGACTCTCTAAGGATGAGGGAAAGACCATTCTAATATCCAGTCACATCCTCGGGGAGGTTCAGCAACTTGCCGATATGGTGGGGATTATCAACAACGGGAAACTCGTCGGAGAATACACCATAGAGGAGATCAAGGGATCGGGGCAGGAATATCTACTCCTCGAGACGGATGAGAATCAATTAAGCATCCGGGTCATCAACGGGTTAAAACTGCCCTGTGAGCTGACGGAAGACGGAAGAAAGATCAGAGTTTTTTGTAAAAAGGAACAGAACAAACGGATCAACCGGGAGCTTGTAAACAGCGGGGTGGGGCTTATCTCCTCGCAATCCAAAGGGGCAGATCTTGAAGAGCACTTTATGAGGATCACGGGGAGGGATGCAGCATGACACATCTTCTGACAATTGAATTCAAGAAGTACAAAAGAACGGTCATCAAACCGTTTGTGTTCGGCGGAGCAGTTCTTCTTTCGGTTCTGTTTCTTGTCGGCTTCAATTATATCCGGAACAATTCAGGACGCAGCGTTGAGATGATGAACTGGGAGACATTACAGGCCGGCATCATGGGTCTGCAGACCGATCTGTTTCTCCCGCTTGTCTCAGCATTTCTCATTATCTGGTTGATCAACTACGAATTCAAGACCGGAGCGATTAAGCTCCTGACGGCATCTCCCAATAACAAAGTCCATATACTGCTTTCAAAATTTATCTATTCATCTCTTCTCCTGGTGGCATTTGAGATGATAATCCTGGGATTAACGTTAGTCACCGGCCTTGTCCTCCAGCTTGATATGAGTATGGACGTCTTTTTACAGTATATCGGACTTCACTGGCTAAACCTCGGCCTGATAATCGCCCTTATGCCGATACCTGCATTACTGGCTGTTGTGCTCAGAAGTTTTTCGATACCGTTTACAATCACCGTGCTGGGTATTTTCTTCAGCAGCGCCCTTAAAAATCTATACAACGGCTGGCTTTCGCCCTGGTCCACATACAGTAATATCACAAAGGGATTGATGGCCGGAAAACCTGTGAATGAAACAACCATCTTTGTCTACACAACTTACTGTGTGATATCAGCAGTCGTTTTAATATGGATTTTTAATGTCCGTGAATTATCAGAGTAAAGCCGTTAATACAGAGAATAGACGCGAAAAGCAGAGAAAGGGGGGGCGACTTGATGCCCCCCCCTCAGTTATACTATTTCTGGATAATAATCTCGATTGTATAGGGTGTGACCGGTTCACTTTCAACGACAATGCTGACCTGTGGTGACTTTGGTCTTGACCGGGGATAAAGAGAGAAAACGGGATTGCCATAAGGATCTCTTGTCAGTGTCGCGATCATCCACTGGCAGGTTGTCGTTCTGTAGACTCTCATGACGATGGTGGCACCGGGACAATAATAGTCCAGGATATCCGCAAGGGCAAACCGGTTCCATGTCTTCTTGTAAACATGGCAGCATTCACCAAGGGCGTCCAGCTGGCCCCGCTGGGAACTCAGAGAACAGTTCGGGTTAAAGGTGAACGTCCTGTCTGAGACAGAATCCCCGCAACACGGTCTCGGCTCACAACACGGATTGCAGCAGGGGTTACAGCATCTGTCAACGGGGAAGGCTATGGCTTCAGTGATAACATCACCCTTTCTGAGAACGCCGTCGGCGATATAACCGCTAACTGTACTGGAAACGTAAACACCGTGGTATTTGCAGCAGTCCACATGACCGGACCAGTTCTGAGCACAGATACCGAGGGTATAGGATAACCCGAGGGTTGCCAGAACCCCCAGCAGTAGAATAATCAGGAGTGATTTTTTCATATCAATCACCCTCCCTTATTCGACAGGGACGATCTGGTTGTCTTTTAAGTTGAATCTGCCCTTCAATTCGTCCGAGTTCAGCGTGAAGCTGATCTGTCCGTTTTCGATGGTGATGTTTGACATCTCGAGTTCCTCTCCGGCTGCTGTGACAAAGACACCGGTGACTGTATCGAGACTGTTGCCCGAGAGGATGACCTTTTGTTCTGCCGGTTCTTCGGCTCCGGGACTGAGCAGCATCGGCGCTCCCCAAATCCATTCTCCGGCCCACCAGGCCGTGGTTGAGGCACATCCAACAAAGAGAACCGCCAACAGTGCAACGGCGATAAATCCAATCAAAGTTGTCTTCTTTTTCATGATAGAACACCTCCAGATAGATTAGGTTCTTACACTCTCCCTAATAGGTATATTATATCATAATCCCCGGGACGAATCATCATTCGTCCAGGAAGATGAACTGTCTGGCGAGAACAAGCCGATCGTCAATGAAGAACTTGACCAGCCAAATCCCCTTCTCTTCATTCTCTATCGCAGTGACGGGAAGCCAGGACCACAACGTCATGTCCTCCAGGATCTCTCCGCCACGGCTTTCTGCTGACGGAAGGTCGACCACCACGGTGTCAAAGACCTCGCCATCCGGGGTGCACCACTCCCATACGGCGGTATGAGCATATCGGTAGGAGTCCAGCATCAACCAGAAGTAGATGCGGCTGTCCTCGGCACTGAAACGATTTTTGATACCAAACGGCATATTGTCCTCGACACCGGTGCAGAAATCGAAGGAGCTGATATAAATCATTTCCTCTTCTTTGTTGGTATCCTCTGTTACCACATCGAGAACCGTTACAATCTCACTTTCGGCCAGTCTGTTATAGGAGTTGTTTTCAAAGAGTCTGAAGGTGTAATACCCGGGGTCGTCCGGCGCCTTGAAATCCAGCCGGCCCTCTTCTCTGCCGTTCAGATACTGCCAGGAGAGATATGCTTCATCACCGGTCCCCAGTTTATAAAGTCCGATCCAGTCCTGTTCAGTTTGCGCAGGCGCATCCTGAAACTCAACCTCGATCGGCTCTCCGGGATTAAAGACGGCATAGTCCAGATTGAGCTCCGGTTTTACAGGGATGATTTTCTTTTCTGCTTTTTGTGCGGAGGGCTCTATTATAACCGTAGAGAAGATTTCTCTCAATGTCTTCATATACCCGTCTGAATCCTGTTCAGAACTCACCCCAAGTAAGGCCGCTTCCCTCTCGTCCGTCCTGTTTTCAAGTGGAAAATGCCACATGAAGAACCCCATCGTGGTGTTCCCCATGGTGATCTCACCCTCGTAAACATTTCTCTTGAGACCGTTGACGATATCACTGTATTCCTCTTGAAGGGTGGTTCCCTGATCACTTTTCATCTCCGGAATAAGCGCAGAGCTTAACCGCTCATCGACCAGGACGGCAAACATCGATCCCTGTTCGATAAAATCGCCTTCCTCGGAAAGCACCCCGTTGTAATACCCTTTCCCGGGCAGATAAATATTGCCCATTTCCTCCCAATCATCAGGCATTCGCCATTTTACAAATTCGTATTCATTTTGATTCCAGGTTTCCTGTGAAAAGCACAATAACCCGGCCAGAATCAAGAAGACTGTGAAGAGTACCCACTTTTTCATAACCTCACCTCTTTTTTGTTTGAAAAATATTATGAAAGGGTTTAAGCCTGTTTGTTCGAGCGTGGAAGCTTTTGAAAAGCCCTTTCCAGATTTCTGATTGTTTGTTCCCTGTGAATCATTTACAAATACAATACATTATACTACTAAATCGCTGTAAAATTGCAAGAGGAAGAAAAACATCAAGCGGTATTTTTGTCATTTATTTCAGTTTTACCCCCCATACAGTGTATAATACCGTTGAGATTAAAATCAAAATGGAGTGTATAGATTTATATGATATATGAAAGAAAGCAGATCCTGATTGTCGACGACGCACCGGTCACCCGGATCGTCTTAAAGCGTTATTTAGAGGATACTTATGATATAAGGCTTGCCACAGGCCCTTATGAGGCGCTTGATATGATGAAGGAAAGCCTGCCGGATTTGATTATCCTCGATATTATGATGCCGGAGATGAACGGCTTCGAACTCTGCCAAAAGATAAAAGAAGACGCACAGTTCCCCTTCATCCCCATCATTATTGTCAGTGCGCTCGAAGACCATGACTCGAGAGTGGAGGGAATGGAGTCCGGGGCGGATGAGTTCATCATCAAACCGGTCGATCGATTTGAATTGAATATGCGTGTCAAAACACTGCTCAAGATCAAAAGTCTTTACGATCAGCTTGAGATAAGCGAGAAGCGGTTTCGGGCCATTTTTGAGAATGCGGGCTCCGGCATCATGCTCTTGAACAGAGAGGGTGAACGCCTTGAGATAAACGAAAAGGCCGTTTCCCTGCTGGGATATACGAAAGAAGAGCTGAAAGAACATCCGCTCCATCAGCAGGGGTCCTACAACAATAAAACGATTGAGGAAAAATTCAACGCCGTTCTGAAAGGCAAGATAGAAGAATTCGAGTCAGAGATGCCCTTTGAGACAAAAGCGGGTAACGAGATATGGGCACAGTTTTCATTGTCCCCGATCAAGGATAAAGAGGGAAATGTCAACCTGCTCATATCGATGATCAACGATATATCCGAGTTGAAGAATGTTCACAGCCGGTTGGAGAGTTATGCACAGTTTTTAGGAAATCTCATAGAAGCGATCCCGATGCCGATGTACGTTAAGAACAGCAGCAGTGAGATCATCGAATGCAACAAACGATTCCTCGAATTTGTGGGAAAGTCAAAAGAGGAGATCATGAACAACAAGATCGATTTTCTCTTTCAAGATGACCATTATCATTTTATCCGGAAAAAAGAAAAAGAGCTCTTGAAGCACGGCGGGCATTATGAATTTGAGATGCAGGCTAAAAATGCCAATGGCGATGTAAGAGATTGCGCGTTCTACAAGGAGACATTCACCGACAAGGGGAAGATCGACGGGCTAATATGTGTCATGGTGGATATCACCGAGAGAAAGAATCTCGAGAAGCGGTTGAAGAAGGCCAATGAAATCCTGCACAGGCAGGCCGTAACAGACGGGCTGACAGAGCTGTATAATCACAAAAAGATACTGAGCCTGCTTGAAAATGAGATAAAAAGGGCTGAGCGTTATAAAAAGCCACTCTCTGTTATCATGTTCGATATCGACCATTTTAAAAAGGTCAACGACTCCTACGGTCATCAGACGGGGGATATTGTTCTGAAGGCCATCTCGAAGAGTATCCGGGAAAATCTCAGAGAGATCGACCTGGCCGGGCGTTACGGTGGCGAGGAATTCTTCATCATCCTCCCCGAAACACAGAAGGAAGACGGAATAAAAGCGGCAAAGAGGATGAGCCAGGCCATCAGCAGCCTCGAATTCAAAGAGGGTTTCCACGTCACCGTCAGCGGCGGGGTTCAGGATTGGTCAGGCCAGTCCAGCACCCAGCTGATCAAAGAAGTGGACAACCTGCTTTACACAGCGAAGAAGAAAGGGAGAAACAGAGTGGAAGCAGGCTGAGAAGGGTTATGAATGCCAGTCTAAATCTCCTCTCCTTTAATCCTTTTTGCGACCTCTCTCACTTTCTGGGCCTCCTCTTCGGAAGCGATGAGGAGACCGTCGGATGTGTTCACAACGATGATCCCCTCGAGGCCGACAACTCCGACCGTTTTGGATTCGTCATTTCTGATGAACACCTGCTTTGAATCGACCAGCACATTCTTGCCGCCGTCATCGCTATAACCCTCCAGTTCCCTGATTGACTGCCAGCTGCCTACATCAGACCATTCAAGATCTGCAGGGACGTTGAAGACATTTCGACTCTTTTCCATGAGGGCATAATCGATGCTGATCGACGGCGAACGCTTATAGGACTCGTATACCGAGTCCTCTTCATGCGGATTCATGTCAATCAGGGCATTAAAAACATCCGGCGAACACCCCTTCATCTCCTCGAGGAAATCCGCTTTTCTCCACAGGAACATGCCACTGTTCCAGAAATAATTCTCCTTCTCGACATACGATTCTGCCCGTTTTCTGTCAGGCTTTTCGTGGAACTGCCGAACCTCTCTTATTCCGCTCGCCATCTCTTGGCCGGTCTCGATATAGCCATACCCCGTTTCAGCTCGTGTCGGCCTGATACCGAATGTAAACAATCCCCCGAGCTTTTCTGACCCCTTTGCGGCAACGTTGCAAAGGGCTATAAATTTCTCCTTTGAGGGGATCCTGTGATCGGCCGGCAGAACCATCACAGGCTCTGAATCTGCTGCCATGAGCATCCCCGCCATACAGGCCGGGCCCGTGTTCCTGCGAAACGGTTCACCGAGGATATTCTCCGATGGAATCTCGGGGATCTCGAGGCTCGTTCTTTCAACCTGATCTTTAGAGGTTATCACAAAGATCTTTTCAGGCTCTGTACTCTCTGCAATCCGCTCAAAGGTCTGCCGGATCAGCGTCTTGTCACCAAACAGCTTCAAGAACTGCTTCGGCGTTTCCCGTGTTGACAAAGGCCAGAACCTCTCTCCACTGCCTCCCGCCAGGATAATATACTGCAACTTGATCACCTTTCCTCTGGAATAGTCTTTATAATACTTGAGTAAACAGTTGGATTATAACAGTTTAAGTGAGAGAACTCAACTCATGCTGAAAATCATGATAAAATAAAGACAAAAGCCATGGGAGATGATCGATGACGTATAACCTGTTCTGGTTCAGAAGAGATCTGAGACTTGACGATAACAAAGCCCTTTTTGAATGCAACAGACAAAACAAGCCGTTCATACCACTCTTTATACTGGATGACAACATCCTCGACAACCCCGATCTCTCAACCAGACGGGTGCCCTTCCTCAATCATTGCCTGAAACGACTGAATGAGGAACTGGTCAAGCGGGGCAGCAGACTGACCCTTTTGAAGGGAACCCCTCTAAACGTTCTTATGAAACTGAGTGAGACGGTGGGCATTGAGGCCATTTATTTCAACCGCGATTATGACCCCTATGCCGTCAAACGGGACCGGGCGATCAAAGAATACTTCAGAGAGAACGGAGTAAAAGTCCTCACCTACAAAGACACAGCCATCCATGACAGGGGCGAGATCCTGAAAAAAGACCGGACGCCGTATTCGGTCTTCACCTATTATTACAAAAAATGGCAGCCCCTCAAAAAGCCTGAAGTGTTGGAACTCCCCGAAACGTTTAATGGGACAAATCAAACATTCAGTGCTTTACCCACAATGGCTATCGAGCAGCTCTCTGATATGCCGGGAGACGGTTCGAAAACGGCGGGAACCCCGGAAAGCTTCCTTGAAACAAAGATTGAAGACTACAAAGCCAAAAAAGATTATCCTTATCTCGATGCCACCTCAAGACTTTCCCCACTCTTGCGCTTCGGAACTGTTTCGGTCCGCTCGCTCTATCACGATGCCTTGAAAAGAAGGGAGCAGACCGATAAAGAGGAGGCTGTCGAGAGTATAGAAACCTTTATCCGGCAGCTCGCCTGGCGGGATTTTTATTTCCAGATCATCTACTATTTCCCCTTTGTCGTTGAGAGTGCCTTCAGAAAGAAATACAACAAACTGGCCTGGGAAAATGACCCGGCCCTCTTTCAAAGCTGGTGTGACGGGCAAACGGGCTTCCCCCTTGTGGATGCGGGGATGCGTCAGCTGAACAAGGAAGGCTGGATGCACAACCGCCTTCGGATGATAACCGCCTCTTTTTTAACAAAAGACCTGCTCATCGACTGGCGATGGGGGGCAGGGTATTTTCAGAAACAACTGCTCGACCACGACCTGGCTCAAAACAACGGCGGCTGGCAGTGGGCGGCCGGGACCGGGACAGATGCCCAGCCCTACTTTCGGATCTTCAACCCGCTCACCCAATCGAAGAAGTACGATCGCGAAGGGGCCTTTATCAGAGAATATGTCCCCGAGCTTGAAAATGTCACGAAAAAGTACATCCACGAGCCTTTCAAGATGCCAGTGGAGAACCAGAGAAAAAGCGGGTGCCGAATCGGTAAGGATTATCCCTTCCCCGTTGTTGATCACGCCGCGAGGAGAAAAGTAGCCCTTGCCATGTACAAACGAGTCTGATCCCCGGATGTGTTAAAATAGTGATGTTCATTATTTAGGGGACATCAATCAGGGGGACAGGTCCCTTGATTACGAATTCATAATCAAGGGACCTGTCCCCCTGATTGATCAACCATAGCCTACAAAAACCTTTTTCAGAGGATGGGATAATCAATGGGTTTTTCAAACACCGAACATGACCTTTATGAACTGATCAAAACCGCAGGGATAACCGGCTGCCCCCTCTGCACGCTTGAGGAGGAGAAGATCAAGAACTCGATGAAGGTCCTTCTCTATGAGAGTGTGACCAAGAGAGAGTTCCGTAAGGATATACGGTTCACCGGGATCTGCAAAAAGCACTTTGACATGTTCAACGAATCCGTCAAAGAGGACAAGACAGTGGCCGGGCTCGGACCGGCGATCATCTTTGAGGACATGCTGATCAGCCAGTTTCAGGCAATGGACAAAAAGAAACGTTTCTCGAACAAGAGCATTAGAAAAGACTGTTATTTCTGCCAATACACACAGACCCTTCCCGAAAGACTGGTGGCATCCGCCTACAACGTTCTCAAGGAATCGAAGGGTTTTAACGCATTCAGCGAATCCAGGGCCATCTTCTGTCTGGATCATTACGAGATGATCCAACGTCATGCAGGAAAGATGAAAAACAAAAGACTACAATCCTCTTTAAAAGAAGTTCAAGAGGAGAAGATCATGGTATTGAAGAAAAAACTCAGAGGCTTCATCGACAAGCACGATCACTTTAACACGGACAAGATAGATCCCGATGAAGCCGAGAGTATAGATATCGCCTTCCGGTTACTCCTCAGGCTTTAACGATGCGCACCGGCAAATGAGATCTTCCAGAGGTCCACATCGTCACGCGGCACCTTTTGGGTCTGCCATGTCTTGCCATCGGTTGTGTGTCTGATGATGCCGTTTGGAAGGTCCTCAGGGGCCATGATCGATTTAAACCCGACGACCCACACGGTGTTTTCATCGTAGCAGGTGACGCCCTCGTACTGATAATTATTGTTTTTGTCTGAGAAGTGCCTGACAACGGTTGAATCAACCGTGTGTACCTTTATCGTAAGCCCGCCGGAGAACCCGCCGATGTTCTGGACGGCCCATACGGTGTCTTTGTCCGGAGCGCAGATATCATCAATATCATTGACCCCCGATACCTCCGGGGCATCCATCGTCCAGTTATCCCCGCCGTCCTCTGTCCGGTAGAGGTTGGCTTCGGGCCTCACAGCCGCCCAGGCGGTCTGC